>CBIHQA010000086.1:0-10773 GCA_966211475.1 uncultured Neisseriales bacterium | reverse complement strand
GTCCGACCCACTGCTCCCAAAGCAGTTGCGCTACCAGGCTGCGCTACACCCCGAAAAAGAGCCCATCACTATACCGCCCACTCTCCGGAGCGTCAAACCGGCCGGGTGGGGGAGGGACCGATAGGGTATAATCCGAGGCTGACCCAACCCTTAGCCATACTCCCCGCTTATGACCGCCCGCATCCTTGATGGCAAGGCCATCGCCCAGCGCACGATCGAGCAGCTCGCCGCCCGGACCGAACAACTCAAGCAGCGCGGTCTGCGCGCACCTTGCCTGGCTGTGGTGCTGGTGGGGGACAACGCCGCGTCCGCCATCTACGTTCGCAACAAGAAGAACGCCTGCGAAAAGAGCGGCATCAAGTCGCTGTCGTATGAGCTGCCGTCCTCCACCTCCCAGGAGGAGCTGCTGGGTCTGGTGCACCGTCTGAACACCGATGCGGGCGTCGACGGCATTCTGGTGCAGCTACCGCTACCCGCCAACCTGGATGCAGACGCCATCACCGCCGCCATCGATCCGGCCAAGGACGTGGACGGCTTCCACGCCTACAACATCGGCCGCCTCGCGCAGAAGATGCCGCTGCTGCGCCCCTGTACCCCGAAGGGCATGATGACCCTGCTCGCCGAAACCGGCGAAAACCTGGTCGGCAAGGATGCGGTGGTGGTCGGCGCCAGCAACATCGTCGGCCGCCCGATGGCCCTGGAACTGATGATGGCCCGCTGCACCGTCACCGTCTGCCACAGCGCCACCCGCGATCTCGCCGAGCACGTGCGCCGCGCCGACGTGGTGGTCGCCGCGGTCGGCAAGCCGGAATTCGTGCAGGGCGACTGGATCAAGCCGGGCGCGATCGTGCTCGACGTCGGCATCAACCGCCTGGACGACGACAGGATCACCGGCGACGTGGAATTCGAAGTCGCCAAGGAACGTGCCTCCTGGATCACCCCGGTACCGGGCGGCGTTGGCCCGATGACGGTCGCATCCCTGATGGAAAACACCTTCGTGGCAGCTGGTTACAACGAGTAAGCCACGAGGCGTGACAGACAAAACGGGCCGGAAATTCCGGCCCGTTTGTTTTTGGGTGCGCACCGAAGCATGTCAACTTGAGGCATGCGCCATCTCGTTCACTGGACACCATCGGCGGTCGGGGAGGGGGCAGGTGTCAGTCTTGAGATTTTCCGCGGGCCATGTCCCCCTCGCCCAAACTCACCGCGGTGGGTTGGGGAGAGGGAGAAATGGTTGAGGAGCGAAGCCCCTCTGTTCCATTACCGGCACATAAGTCCGTCGGCAAGATAGCAAAAAAAAAACGGGCCAGAATTACCTGGCCCGTTTTTTCACTGCCGCTAGCTGAACTTACTCAGCTGCATCCTTCTGCGTTTCCACCAGCACCAATTGCTCAGCGGACTCAGTCGTACGGCGAGTACGACGACGCGGTGCGCGCGGCTCTGCAGCCACCGGCGCAACTGCTTCGGCGACTTCGTCCACGGCCTTCGCCGAGTCGGTTTCCACCAGTTGCAGCTGCTCGGTCGGTTGAGCGCTTTGCTGCGGACGGCGACGACGACGCGGGGCCGGCTTCGCGACTTCCTCTTCCGGCTCGTCGACGATCGGCGCGGTCGTCTCGACCGCCGTCAGCACTTCCTGAGCGGCAGCCGGCGCAGCGGCAACGGTTTCCACCACGGGCTGCGGTTCGACCACAGCCACCGGCGCTGCAACCGCCTGGGCAACCGGTTCCGCGACGGGCTCGGCCTGCACGACTTCTGCCGCGACCACAACCGGAGCGCTTGCGACCGGCGCTTCCTCGACCTTCGCCTCAACCTGTACCGGTTCGACCGGCGCGACGGCCTCAGGGGCTGCCGCAACAGGCGCTTCCACCACCACCGGTGCCGGAGCCGCTTCAACAGCCGCGGCGACGGTTTCGGCCGGCGCTGCGGCCACCGGTACGACCGGTTCCGCCGGAGCGGCAACAGGCGCTTCGACCACCGTCGCGCTGACCGCGACCGGGGCTTCTGCCATGTCCGCTGCCGGGGCAGCAACCTGGCCATCGGCTGCAACGGCCGTCACTTCTTCGGTGCGATCACGGCGGTCGCCACGGCGGCCACGACGGCGACGGCCACGGCCTTCACCTTCGCCTGCTGCTTCGGTGGCGGCATCCGCACCTGCGACGGCGTCACGCGGTTCCTTCACCTCGGCGGCCTGCTCGGCGCGCTGGCGCTGCGGGCGTTCGCCCCGTTCCTGGCGTTCCGGACGTTCGGCCTTCTCGGCAACGGCTTCACGCGGTTCACGTGCTTCGCGCGGCTCGCGAGCCTCACGGGGTTCGCGCGGCTCGCGGGCTTCCTTCGGCTCGCGACGGCTGCGTTCTTCCTGGCGGTCTCCGCGTTCCTGACGCTCGCCACGCTCCTGGCGGCCACCGCGCTCCTGGCGTTCGCCACGTTCCTGACGTTCGCGCTGCGGCTTGCCTTCGCGGGCACCTTCCTCGCGGTCCTGGCGGCCACGGCCTTCGCCGTCACGGCCTTCCCGACGGTCGCTTTCACGGCGATCTCCGTCGCGACGCTCGCTACGGCCACCGTCACGGCGCTGCTGGCCGCGGTTGCGGTTGTTGCCACCGTCGCGTTGCGGCTGGCGAGTCACCGGCTTGGCGGGCGGGGTCTCTTCGACGTTGCCCTTCAGCCAGTTGATGATGCGGGTGAGCAGGCCCGGCTTTTGTGCCTTCTCTGGCACACGTTCCGGCACCATCGGCGCCGGCTGGTCCGGCGTGAAGTTCTGCACTGCGGCCTGTTGGCGCGGCTCGACCTTCTGCTTTTCCTGGCGCTGGGTCTGGTTTTCTTCCGGCTGTTCGACCATGCGGTACGACGGCGCCATGTCTTCGGCGTGATTCAGGTCGTCGTGACGCAGACGGTTCACCGTGTAGTTCGGCGTTTCCAGGTGGATGTTCGGGATCAGCACCACGCTGACCTTCAGGCGGGCTTCGATCGCATAGATGTCGGCGCGCTTCTCGTTCAGCAGGAAGGTGGCCACGTCGACCGGCACCTGCGCGTGGATCGCGCCGGTGTTTTCCTTCATCGCCTCTTCCTGGATCACGCGCAGGATGTGCAGCGCGGACGATTCGGTGCCGCGGATGAAGCCGGTGCCATGGCAGCGCGGGCAGGGCATGTGGGCGGATTCACCCAGGCTCGGCTGCAGGCGCTGACGCGACAGCTCAAGCAGGCCGAAGCGCGAGATCTTGCCCATCTGCACGCGGGCGCGGTCGTAGCGCAGCGCGTCCTTCAGGCGGTTCTCGACTTCCCGCTGGTTCTTCGGGTTTTCCATGTCGATGAAGTCGATGACGATCAGGCCGCCCAGGTCACGCAGGCGGAGCTGGCGGGCGATTTCATCGGCTGCTTCGAGGTTGGTGTTGAGGGCGGTTGTCTCGATGTCGCTGCCCTTGGTGGCGCGTGCGGAGTTCACGTCCACCGACACCATGGCTTCGGTGTGGTCGATCACGATCGCGCCGCCGGAGGGTAGGGTCACTTCGCGGCGGTAGGCGGTCTCGATCTGGTGTTCGATCTGGAAGCGCGAGAACAGCGGGACGTCATCCTTGTACAGCTTCACGCGATTCACGGTCGACGGCATCACGTGGCGCATGAACTGCTGCGCCTGGTCGTGGATGAATTCGGTGTCGATGAGAATCTCGCCGATATCCGGCTGGAAGTAGTCGCGGATCGCGCGGATCACCAGGCTGGATTCCTGGTAGATCAAGAAGGCGCCGGTCTGGCCCTGGGCAGCGCCTTCGATGGCACGCCACAGTTGCAGCAGGTAGTTGAGGTCCCACTGCAGCTCTTCGAGCGAGCGGCCGATGGCGGCGGTGCGACCAATTACGCCCATGCCGTTCGGCATTTCCATCTGGTCGAGCAGGCCGCGCAGTTCGTTGCGCTCTTCACCCTCGATGCGGCGGGACACGCCACCACCACGCGGGTTGTTCGGCATCAGGACCAGATAGCGGCCGGCCAGGCTGATGAAGGTGGTCAGCGCCGCGCCCTTGTTGCCGCGTTCGTCCTTGTCGACCTGGACGATCAGCTCCATGCCTTCCTTGAGGGAATCCTGGAGCTTGGAGCGGCCGGGTTCGAAGCCCGGCAGGAAGCTGCGGCCGATTTCCTTGAACGGCAGGAAGCCGTGGCGTTCGGCGCCGTAGTCGACGAAACACGCTTCGAGCGACGGCTCGATACGGGTGATGACACCCTTGTAGATGTTGCTCTTGCGTTGTTCCTTACCGACCGTTTCGATGTCGAGGTCGATCAGTTTCTGACCATCGACAATCGCGACGCGAAGCTCTTCGGCCTGCGTCGCGTTGAACAGCATGCGCTTCATTTGTTTTTATCCCCGCGCGCTAATAGCACGGGCGGAATCCACACTTGTTCCCCACCGGTCGCCCGGCGTCATCTGAACGCCACGTCCGGCCCCGGCGAGCAACAGGCTCGGTCGGCAGCCAGGCTTACGATATTGGTCCGGTCCATGCGCAAACGGCGCTGACCGGATTCGTTCCGTAGGCGGGATCGGGTGGTGGATTCTCCGTAAAGCCGGGGTACAGGTTGAGTATTGACCAGCCAAAAATCAGGCGGAAGCCATCCATGTGTCCAGGGTCGGAGCGACCTTGAAACCGGCGCGGATCACAGACGGGCGATCGGGGCCGGAAGGCGGGTTGCTCATGTATGCGATAAGCCGTTTCGGCTTGGCTGGCATACCGACGGGGATTCAACCGGATCGGCATCCGCGGGATGTTTCGCGGGTGCGGTTAGCGCGCAAATCCATTACCATCGCTACTTTTGCGGGTGAGCGACTTAACCCCAGCCTGCTTGCAATCGACCGTTCGGTAAATCAACGGAAGCTTGCGACACGAGTGCCAAAAATCGGTTTCTCGATGTTGCCCTGACAGCAGCGGTCGGGCGGGGTGGGCGTACTGAGGCTGCCGGCTTCGGGATACGTCAACCGTGACGGGGTCTACAAAGGAAGAACACAGGTCCCGGCGCATGGCATCCCACATCGGTAGACATGGGGCGATGCAGTTTCCGGAAGGTCCAGGCAGGTCAGCAGCCGCGAAAAAGAACGGGGGAACCAACCCGGTCATCCGCGCTGAAACCAAACTTGGGATGCGCCGAGTTGCTTGGCAAGTATAAGCAATATGGACTTGCCGCGCAAAGACAAGCGGCGCGTCACGGTTGAAAATGTCATGAAGGCCGTGTAGACGGGCATCGATGTCCGGATTTGGCGGCCAGGCTCAACCTTTACGGCCTCATTTCGGCGCTCGCGGTACACTAATAGGTGTTTGTCCGGAGGTGCCCGCAATGCCAATGGCGTAGCCTGGAAGATCGGTCTGTCGCTGTGGCGAGGGTGGTTCGACAGCCGAATTGTCCTGGTCTTCGACGGTGGCGACACGTTTCGGGAACCGCCTGTTCCACCAAATCACGGGCAACGTCCATTTCTTCGACACGCCACGGCTTGTTGTTTGCAATTTTTCGTCCTTTCCTTCGAGAGGACGGGTACACACTGGTTTTATGAATCAATCCGATACCCCCCTTGTCGTCACCAAGGTTGTCATCGACGAAGCCGATGCCGGCCAACGCCTGGACAACTACCTGATTAAGCGCCTGAAGGGTGTGCCCAAGAGCCGCATCTACCGGATCATCCGTGGCGGCGAGGTACGGGTGAACGGCAAGCGGGTAGACGTCGACCAGCGCCTGGAAGACGGGGACGAAGTACGGATTCCGCCGGTGCGGGTGGCGGAACGCCCGGCCGGCGCGATGGTGCCGCCCCCACCGGTGCAGTTCGACATCCTCTACGAAGACGACGCGATCCTGGCGGTGAACAAGCCCGCCGGCCTTGCCGTGCATGGCGGCAGCGGCATCAGCCATGGCGTGATCGAACAGCTCCGCCATCAGCGTCCGCAGGCCAAGTTCCTGGAGTTGGTGCACCGGCTGGACCGGGACACCTCCGGGGTGCTGCTGCTGGCGAAGAAACGCAGCGCGCTGACCCGGCTGCATGAGCTGATCCGCGAAGGCAAGACCGACAAGCGTTATCTGGTGCTGGCCCTGGGCGAGTGGAGCAAGCCCCAACTCAGCGTGAAAGCGCCGCTGCTGAAATACGTGCTAGGGGATGGCGAGCGCCGGGTGCGGGTCGAGGCGGGTGGCCAAGCCTCGCATACCGTGTTCCGCCTGCAACACCGCTGGGCGGGCTATGCGCTGCTGGAAGCGGAACTGAAAACCGGGCGGACCCATCAGATCCGCGTGCATCTGGCCCATGTCGGACACCCGATCGCCGGTGACGACAAGTATGGCGACTTCTCGGTCAACCGCTTGTTGACCAAGCGCGGACTGAAGCGGATGTTCCTCCACGCGGCCCGCATCAGCTTCCCGCATCCACTGACCGGCGAATCACTGACGCTGGAGGCACCGTTGGCGCCGGAACTGCAGGCATTCCTGAATACACTTGATCGCGATACAAATGGCTAACTTCGATTTGATCGTCTTCGACTGGGACGGCACGCTGATGGATTCCACGGCGGGCATCGCGGAGTCCGTGCAAGCCGCATTTGCTGACCTGGACATGCCGGTACCGACGCGCGAGCAGGCCTCGCACGTGATCGGCCTGGGCCTCGCGGAGGCGCTGGAATACCTGATGCCGGGTTCGGATACCGACACCCAGCGCCGAATGATGATGAGCTACCGCGAGCACTTCCTGCGCCGTGGCGATTCGATGGTGCTGTTCCCGGGCGTCATCGAACTGCTGACGACGCTGGCGGATCGCGGATATCTGCTCGGTGTGGCGACTGGCAAGAGCCGTGTCGGGCTGGATCAAGCGCTGGCCGCTTGCGGGCTGGAAGGGCGCTTCCATGCGACCCGCTGTGTCGACGAAAGCTTTTCCAAGCCCAACCCTGCCATGCTGCTGGAAGTCATCGAGCGGACCGGGGTGAGTGCCGGGCGCACGCTGATGGTCGGCGACACGACCCATGATGTGCTGATGGCGCACAACGCAGGCGTGACGTCTGTCGCGCTCGCTCAAGGGGCCCACGACGAGGCAACGCTGCGGGCCGCATCGCCCCGCGCCTTGTTGCGGGACCTCGCGGAACTCGAGCTTTGGTTGACCGAGCATGGATGAGCCGACCGACTGGACGGCCGTCTGCGCGGCCGATCTGTTGCTGGAGCGCGGCAAGGCGGTCCGCTTTACCGTGGACTGCGACGGCGAGATGGCGCCGGCCTTCGCGGTGCGGGTCTACGGCAAGGTCCGCGCCTACCTGAACCGCTGCACCCACGTCCCGGTGGAACTGGACTGGCAACCCGGCGATCTGTTTGATCTGTCCCGGCAGTTCTTCGTCTGCTCCATCCATGGTGCTTACTACTCGCCGGAAGACGGCCACTGCATGGGCGGCCCCTGCCGTGGCGGACTGACGCCCGTAGCGATCAAGGAAGAAGGCGGCCAGGTCTGGAGCGGATTGCCGGTGCAGGCAGGGTCGATCGAACTGCCAACTCCCTAGGTTTGCCAACGCAGGCCTCGCCAGAATTTCTGTCTAACCCGAGGATGGATGATGCAAGAACCGCAGGGCGCCGCGCCGGAACCGGCGTGGGAACGCAAGGTACTGGAAACGCTGGCCCGTGACGTGCTCAAGGAGCAGCGCGCACGCCGTCGTTGGGGGATTTTCTTCAAGCTGGTGGGGTTGGCGTATGGCCTGATCCTGCTGATGTTGATCGGTGCCGCCTTCGTGATGCGCGAGCCGATCGCCGCCGGCCCGCATACCGCCATGGTGCGGCTGGAGGGCGTGATCGCGGCCAACGAGGCGGCCAGCGCAGAGCGGGTGAACCAGGCGTTGCAGCGGGCATTTGCCGCGCCGTCGGTGCGCGGGGTGATCCTGCGCATCAACAGCCCCGGGGGCAGCCCGGTGCAGTCCGGCCTGATCTACGACGAGATCCGCCGTCTTCGCAAGCAGTACCCCAAGGTACCTCTCTATGCAGTGGTTGAAGATGTGTGCGCGTCGGGCGGCTACTACGTCGCGTCCGCGGCGGACCGCATCTATGTCGACCGCGCCAGCCTGGTCGGTTCCATTGGCGTCCTGATGGACGGTTTCGGGTTCACCGGTACGTTGGAAAAGCTGGGCGTCGAGCGGCGCTTGCTGACCGCTGGCGAAAACAAGGGCTTCCTTGACCCGTTCTCGCCGCTGAGCGACAAGCAGCGCGCGTTTGCCCAGCAGATGCTGGACCAGATCCACGCGCAGTTCATCGCGGCGGTGAAAGCCGGGCGCGGCAAGCGGCTGAAGGAAACGCCGGAGCTATTCTCCGGTCTGGTGTGGAACGGTGAGGCCAGCATCCAGCTGGGGCTAGCGGATGGCCTGGGTTCGGTAGGATCGGTGTCCCGCGACGTGATTGGCGCCGATGACGTGGTGGACTACACCGTGAAGGAAAGCGTCACCGAGCGGCTATCCAAGCAGTTTGGCGCTTCTCTCGCACAAGGGATGAGCGGAGTGGCGAACGAGGTCCGCTTGCGATAGTCTTGAACTTGTTCGGAAAGACTCAGGATCGGGAACGCATGGATAGCGTGAGCGGCGTGAAGGCCGATGTGACTACGCAAACGCAGATTTACGCCTTAAAGAAGGCGGAAGAAGCCGCACGCAATCAGATGCAGACCTTGCTTGAGGCACTGCCGAACCCGCAGTACAACAATCCGCCCAATCTTGGGCAGAACGTCGATATTTCAGTTTGAACACGCGCAACGCGTGCGCAAGCAGCAAGAAAACGGCCGGGCAAAACCGGCCGTTTTCCATTGTGCGCCCGGCATGGGCGTCCTCCTGCGGGTGCAAGTCCCGCCGTAAGTTGATCACAGCGAACGAAGCGAAGCGCAACTGCGTGAGGGTGACCGAGCGTGGGGAGGAAGCGTGGAGCGAAGCTGCGAGCCGATGGACAAGAACCGGATAGAAGGCGTTGCCGAGCAGGGCGAGCGGGCAATGAACCGCGAAGCTCTGGTGATCAAGGCGGAGTGACGTAGATCCGGCGGTTGTGCAGCGAAGGAGAGCGTTCTTACCCGGGGAGATCTCGCTTTGTGCCTGAAAGGGCGACGGCGTGTAGCCGGAGCGAGAAGTCAGCAGAGGTCGTAGTAGCCGGAGTGGCGGGGCCGAAGAGGCCGGAAGTGAAACGGCGAAGGACCGAACGAGAGTGAGTGACCGAGGACATGGGGATGTCAAAGGCCATGCGTCAGAAGCCGGAGCGATCCGGGCGGATGGGTGTAGCGCGCGGTGAAGCCGGGTGTGAGCCGATCGGCGACGAAGCTGGCGGCCCGCCCCATGAGGCTGCGGGCACAGGGTCGGCAAGGCCGAAGGCAGGGGCCGGTTCCCTGCTGGAGGCGGCGCTGACGAGAGAGAACCTGCAGGTGGCGTGGAGTCGGGTGAAGGCCAATCAAGGCGCGGCCGGGGTGGACGGGCTCGACATCGAGCAGACCGCCCAATGGCTGAGCACGAACTGGCCGCAGACCCGGCAAGCGCTGCTGGCGGGGAGGTACCGGCCGCAACCGGTACGCAAGGTGATGATCCCCAAGGCGGACGGCAGTCAGCGAGAGCTGGGGATACCGACGGTACTGGATCGGCTGATTCAGCAAGCGCTGCTGCAAGTGCTGCAACCCCTGCTCGATCCCGGCTTCAGCGATCATAGCCATGGGTTCCGACCCGGAAGGCGGGCGCACGACGCGGTGAAGGCTGCGCGGGCGTACGTGCAGTCGGGCAAGCGCGTGGTGGTGGACGTGGACTTGGCGAAATACTTCGACCGGGTCAACCACGACATCCTGATCAACCGGCTGCAAAGACGGATCGCCGATGCGGGAGTGATCCGGCTGGTGCGAGCGTACTTGAACGCCGGCATCATGGATGGCGGGGTGGTGATCGAGCGCCGGCTGGGGACGCCGCAAGGCGGGCCGCTGTCGCCGCTGCTGGCCAACCTGCTGCTCGACGAAGTGGACAAGGCATTGGAGGCGCGGGGCTACAGCTTCGCGCGCTATGCCGACGACTGCAATGTGTACGTGGGCAGCATGAAAGCCGGGTGGCGGGTGATGGCGTTGCTGAGGAAGCGGTACGCCAGGCTGAAGCTTCAGATCAACGAAGCCAAGAGCGCAGTGGGTAGTGCGCTGGGACGCAAGTTCCTGGGCTACGTGCTGTGGGTGGGCAAGGGCCGGGAGGTCAAATGCGCGGTGGCAAGCAAGCCGCTGCAGGACTTCAAGGCCCGCCTGCGACAGCTGACAAGCCGCTCGGGCGGTCGCAGCATGGAGCAAGTGGTGCAGCGACTGCGGCCGTACCTGCTGGGGTGGAAGGGGTACTTCGGGCTGGCGCAAACGCCCAGGGTCTGGCGCGAACTGGACGAATGGCTACGTCATCGGTTGAGAGCGCTGCAGCTCAAGCACTGGAAGCGAGCGGCGACGATGTACCGGGAGCTCAAGGCGCTGGGAGCGGGGGAAGCGGTTGCAAGGCGGGTGGCGGGCAACAGCCGCCGCTGGTGGCGCAACAGCGACGGCCTGCTCAAGACGGTGCTGACGGTGGCGTACTTCGACCGGCTGGGAGTGCCTCGACTCACTTGACCTCAAGCTCTCGAACCGCCCGGTGCGGACCCGCATGCCGGGTGGTGTGGCAGGGGCGCCTCCTGATGGGGGCCCCCTATGCCGCTCATCGACATTCGTTGTCCGGCGCGGCTACTCCTTTGGCGGGGGCGGTTCCACCACTTCGCTGTAGCCGCATTCCTTCTGCGGGCACACCTTCTCGGTGCCGCGCCGCTTGG
>CBIHQA010000085.1:0-10784 GCA_966211475.1 uncultured Neisseriales bacterium | reverse complement strand
AAGAGGCCGGCTACGTGCTGGAAGGCCAACTCACCGTCTGGGTGGGCGAGGAGGAATCGACCCTGCATGCCGGCGATGCCTTCCAGCTGCCAAGCGGCGCCTCGTCCCGCTTCGCGAATCAGGGCGACGTGCCGACCCGCATCCTATGGGTCTGTAGTTGACCCATCCTCGCCATCAGAAACCGCTTCCGTAACGCCAAGGCCCTGCCATGTCCGACCTGATCAAGACTTCCAACGACCGCGCCTTTACCGCCGATAGCATGTACGGCACCTCGGCGGAGCCGACCTACGCCGGCGCGCTGAGCTTCCTGCGCCGCCGCTACAGCCGCGACCTGGCGGGCATCGATCTCGCCGTCACCGGCGTGCCGTTCGACACTGCCACCACCAACCGGCCGGGCAGCCGTTTCGGGCCGCGTGCGATCCGCGCCGCTTCCTGTCAGCTGGCCTGGGAACGTCCCTTCTACTGGGGCTTCGACCCGTTCGACCGGCTGGCAGTAGTGGATTACGGCGACTGCCTGTTCGACCACGGCCGCCCGGCCGACACCCCGGCCGCCATCGAGGCGCACGCCGAACGCATCCTGCAAAGCGGCGCCGGCATGCTCACGCTGGGCGGCGACCACTTCCTGACCTACCCGATCCTGAAGGCGCACGCCCGCCACCACGGCCCGATCTCGCTGATTCATTTCGACGCGCACAGCGATACCTGGCCGGACGAGCCGGGCCGTATCGACCACGGCACCATGTTCTTCCATGCCGCCAAGGAAGGGCTGGTGGACCCGCGGCGCTCGGTGCAGATCGGCCTGCGTACCACCAATGACGACACGCTGGGCTTCACCGTGATCAACGCCCGCGAGGCCCGCAACGCCTCCGCCGAGCAGATTGCCGCGCGCATTCGCCGGATCGTCGGCGACCACCCGGTCTACCTGACTTTCGACATCGATTGTCTGGACCCGGCGTTTGCGCCTGGCACCGGCACACCAGTCTGCGGCGGACTGACCAGCGGCCACGCGCTAGACATCCTGCGCGAGCTGGCCGGCATCCGGCTGGTCGGCATGGATGTGGTGGAAGTCGCGCCAGCCTACGACGTAGGCGAAATCACCGCGCTAGCCGGCGCCACCATCGCGCTGGAGTTGATCTGCCTGTTCGCCCATTCCCGTGGAGAGGCCGCGACCCGAATCGCAGCCCCTGCCGAAGCCTTGGCCGATTGACCGAATACCGCCGTGCCCCCCGGCAGCCAGACATATCAATAACGAGGAGACCACCACCATGAACCGACTGACCCGCCGCCTGCTCTGCGCGGCCCTGGCGCTGACCGGCGTCGCCCACGCGGAAGAGCCAAAGACGCTCAATCTGTACATTTGGGCCGACTACCTCGGCAAGGACACCCTGGCCCGTTTCGAGAAGGAAACCGGCATCAAGGTGAAGATGGACTACTTCGACAGCGAGGAAGTGCTGCAGGCCAAGCTGCTTACCGGCAAGTCGGGCTACGACGTGGTGGTGCCGTCCATCCAGTACGCCGGCCGCCAGATCCAGGCCGGCATCTACCGCCCGCTGGACAAGAGCAAGCTGAAGAACCTGACCAACCTTGATTCCGACATGACGGGCAAGGCCGCCGTCGCCGACCCGGGCAACCGCTACACCGTGCCCTATATGTGGGGCACCACCTCGGTGGCGGTGAACGTGGACCGGATGAAGAAGGCCTTGGGCAACCTGCCGGTGCCGGCCGATAGCTACCGCCTGCTGTTCGACCCGGTCTACACCGAGAAGCTGAAGTCCTGCGGCATCTCCTACATGGATTCGGCCAGTGAAGTGCTGGCGATGGCTGAGATCTACCTCGGCCGCGATCCGGGCAAGTTCGTGAAGCAGGACATCGACGACGCGCTGACCCTGCTCAAGCCGCTGCGCAAATCGGTGCGGGCGTTCGCCTCACTGCCGATGGACCAGCTGGCCAACGGCGACATCTGCGTGGCGATGAGCTATTCCGGCGACGCCTACATGGCCAAGCGCCGCGCGGCGGAAGCCAAGAACGGCGTGAAGATCGACTACCTGATCTCCAACCGTGGTGCCGAGATGTGGATGGACACGCTGGCGATTCCGGCCGACGCACCGCATCCGGACAACGCTCACAAGTTCATCGACTTCATCCTGCGCCCGGATGTAGCAGCCGAGATCTCCAACACCGTGCTGTACGCCAACCCCAACAAGGCGGCCACCAAGCTGGTGGACAAGGCCATCTCCAACGACCCGGTGATCTATCCGAGCGACACACTCAAGGCCAAGCTGGTCCTGCAGCCGCCGATCCCGCCGGAAATCCAGCGCCTGAAGACCATGGCGTTCAACCAGTTCCGCAAGTCGAAGTAAGCCCGCCCTGGCAAACCCACCCAGCATTTGCCGCGGTACGCCCGTGCCGCGGCCCCTCCCCCTCCTCGCCCCATCCGTCACCTGCCGCCGGTCCGACATTTGTACCGTGTCGGAACAAAATTCATTTGGTATATTCGATACAGGTATCGGCTCTTTCAAAAGAAGGGCTTGGTAAATGCAACCCAAGCGGCGGGCCTGTCGAACGGACAGACCTTGCCCGCAATTCAACCAGGGGACGGGGCCTCGAACGGCCGTAGCGCTCGAAACCCGCCGCCTGCGATGGAGGTCATGATGACGCCCCTCCGCCTGCTGCTGCTGGTCCTGGTGGTGATTGCCGCGCTGAGTACGGTGGCCTATCACTACCCGCTGATCGGCTGATCCTGAGCCCAAAAAGAGGACGCCGCCCTCGGGCGGCGCACCAAGCCTGCCTGTATCCGAAGCGAGGTATTTCTACGCCGCCGCCGGCCGGACCTGCCGGTGATACAGGAAATCCAGCACCGCGCGACGGCAAGCCAGATAGTCGGCATCGTCGGCCAGTGCCAGACGATCGCGTGGGCGGGCCAGCGGCACGGTCAGCACGTCGCCGATGGTGGCGGCCGGGCCGTTGGTCATCATTACGATGCGGTCGGACAGCAGCACCGCCTCATCCACGTCGTGGGTGACCATCACTACCGTGCAGCCGATGCGCGACTGGATGCGCATCAGCTCGTCCTGCAAATGGGCGCGGGTCAGGGCATCCAGCGCACCGAAGGGTTCATCCATCAGCAACACCTTCGGCTCCATCGCCAGGGCGCGGGCGATGCCGACCCGTTGCTTCATGCCACCGGAGACCTCATGCGGCTTCTTGTCGCGGGCGTTGCTGAGGCCGACCAGTTCCAGCGCTGCATCGGTGCGTGCCTTGAGCTGGGCCTTGGATTCGCTGCCACCGAATACCTGCTCCACCGCCAAGTAGATGTTGCCCCAGCAGGTCAGCCAGGGCAGCAGGCTGTGGTTCTGGAACACCACGGCGCGCTCCGGCGACGGCCCGTCGATCTCGCGGCCGGCACAGATCAGCGTCCCGGTGGTGGGCGTGAGCAGGCCGGCGATGAGGTTCAGCAGTGTGGATTTGCCGCAGCCGGAGTGACCGATCAGCGACACGAACTCGCCCTGGCGGATGGTCAGGTTGATGTCGGACAGCGCCAGGAAGCCGCCACCCTTGCCGGAAAACGCCATGTGGACCCGCTCGACCTGCACGAAGCGGTCGGTGGTGGGATCGATGCTGGAAATCGTGGTCATGATGGATGTCCTCGGTCTAGCTCGGTTCGGAGCTTGTGAAAAAAATTCGTAGCGAGCCCTGCATGGCCATTCGACTAGGCGCCCAGAGAACGAGCACCAAGTCGCTGGTCAGCGGCCCGAGCTTGGTGCGAGAAGCGCAGCCGTACTTGAGTACGGTGAGCATCGCAGCGCCGAGATCGAGTCGCGCAGTAGAATTTTTCACAAGCGGTTAGTCGTACTGGAATAGGCTGGCGAGCTTCAGCAGTGCCAGTTCCAACAACAGGCCGACGATGCCGACCACGAAGATGGCGATGATGATGTGTTCAACGTTGAGGTTGTTCCACTCATCCCACACCCAGAAGCCAAGCCCCACGCCACCGGTCAGCATTTCGGCTGCCACGATCACCAGCCAGGCCACGCCAATCGACAGGCGGATGCCGGTCAGCAGGTGCGGCAGCACGGCCGGCAGCAGGATGCGGGTCATCACCTTCCATTCCGACAGCTTCAGCACCCGCGCCACATTCAGGTAATCCTGCGGCACCTGCGACACACCAGCGGCGGTGTTGAGGATGATCGGCCAGATGGCGGAGATGAAGATCACCCAGATCGAGGCCGGATTGGCCGCCTTGAACACCAGCAATCCAATCGGCAGCCAGGCGAGCGGCGACACCGGCCGCAGCAAGCTGATGATGGGCGACATCATCCCGGCGAAAAACGGAAAGCGCCCGATCAGGAAGCCCATCGGGATGCCGATCAGCGCTGCCAGCCCGAAGCCCAGCCCCACCCGCTTGAGCGAGTGCAGGATGTTCCAGCCGATGCCCTGGTCATTGGGCCCGTTATCGTAGAACGGGTGCGCAAACAGCTCGGCGGCCGAATGCCAGGTGGCCGCCGGGCCAGGCAGCCCCTTGGCGGTCAGCGACACCAGCGCCCATAGCCCGACGAACAGCGCCAGACCGAGCATCGGCGGCAGCACCTTCAACATCACCGCCCGCACCCGCTGGCGGGCGGGCTCCTTGTAGACCGCGTTCGGCACGGCACCGCCATCGGTGACCTTGCCGCTTTGCATCAGCGAATGTTCCGCAACTGCGTTCATCATGCATTCCTCCTGCGATGAAAGCTGGCTCCCCGTAGCCTGGACGGCGACGCCGGCCGGGGAAGCGCATCAAAAGGCCGAGCGCTCCCCGGCCGCCCCGCGGGGCGTCCAGGCTACAGGTACCGCATTCGTTTACTCATCGGCGCTCAACCGCGCGTCGCGCGGTTCCCCCACGGGGTGGGGGCGGAGGGGGAGGGATGAAATCAGGAGCAGGCCGATACTATGCCGAGCTCCGAATCAGCCGGGCTTTGCCCAGCGCCCACCTCCCCTTTCCGCTTGCGCCTCCGCTGGGCCTGCTACGCGTGGATCTTGAAGCCGGCGGCGTAGGCCTTCGGATCCTTGCCGTCCCACACCGTGCCGTCGATCAGCTTGCTGCTGCGTAGCGGGCTGCTCGGCACCTGCACCTTGGCCAGTGCGGCAGCCTGCTTGTAGAGCTCGATCTGATTGACCTGCTTGGCAATCGCCAAGTAGTCCGGGTCGGACTTGAGCATGCCCCAGCGCTTGTGCTGGGTGAGGAACCACATGCCGTCGGACAGGTAGGGGAAGGTCACCTTGCCTTCGTTGAAGAACTTCATGTAGTTCGGGTCCTTCCACTTCTTGCCGAGGCCGTTGTCGTAGTTGCCCAGGAAGCGCTGTTCGATCACGTCTTCCGGCGCGTTCACATAGGCCTTGTCGGCAATGATCTTGGCCACTTCCGCGCGGTTGGCGGTGGCGTCGATGTAGCGGCAGGCATCCAGCAGCGCGGCGGTCAGTGCCCGCGCGGTGTTCGGGTACTTCTTCACGAAGTCGAGCGTGGTGCCCAGCACCTTCTCCGGATGGTCGGTCCAGATCTCCTGGGTAGTGGCAGCGGTGAAGCCGATCTTGTCGTAGATGGCCCGCGCCCCCCAGGGCTCGCCGACGCAGAAGCCGTCCATGTTGCCGACCCGCATATTGGCCACCATCTGCGGCGGCGGCACCACGATGGTCTTGGTCTCGGTGAACGGGTTCACGCCGTGGGCGGCCAGCCAGTAGTACAGCCACATGGCGTGGGTGCCGGTCGGGAAGGTCTGGGCGAAGGTGTATTCGCGCGGCTCGGCCTTGATCAGCTTGGCGAGGCTGGCCCCGTCGGTGACCTTCTTGTCGTCCTTCAGCTGATTGGAGAGCGTGATCGCCTGGCCGTTGTTGTTGAGCGTCATCAGCACGGCCATGTCCTTGGTCGGGCCGCCGATGCCCAGTTGCAGGCCGTAGATCAGGCCATACAGCACGTGGGCCGCGTCCAGCTCGCCGTTGACCAGCTTGTCGCGCACGCCGGCCCAGCTCGCCTCCTTGCTGGGGGTGATGGTGATGCCGTACTTCTTGTCGAAGCCCTTGAGCGCCGCGATGACCACCGGCGCGCAGTCGGTCAGCGGGATGAAGCCAATCTTCAGTTCGGTCTTTTCCGGTGCGTCGCTGCCGCCCGCCCAGGCGGCCTCACGCATCCCGGCCGGCAGCAACGACAGTGCCCCAGCAGTGCCCGCGACGGTGGCAGCTTGTTGCAGCAGACGGCGACGACCCGGCATGACGATCTCCTTGTCCGACATGTTTCCTCTCCCTATTAAATGCGTGATGAATCGAATGGCGAAAAAAAAAGCGGTGTCTCCCGGGACCGAAGCCCGAAAGACACCGCTGTCGTGATCTGCTCTTTATCGCACCCTGCCCGTTACCGAGGTGGTCCGTCGTTGTCCCGCCTCCGGGGGCCGCATCGTGCGGCGTGGGTGCGAGTGGACATAAGCAATGGGCGTGCCAGCACTGAGAAACCGCATCCATGCGGGGTTTCCGGTCCACGGCCGGAATGGCCCGCACTGTGTTCGCGCATCGGCACATTCATGATGCACTGCAAAAATGCACGCCTGATAGGTTTGCTTCACCCGCAAGCCTGTCACCTGGACGGCACCGGCGACCGGGGGAGAGGCGCTAACTACCAAGCTGTCCGAGGGCCATTTCCCCCTATCCCCAATCCCTCTCCCGCCAGGGGCTCGGTACTGGAGCGCTGAGCTGTTATGGTTAGCGCGAACAATGGCAGATATGTCTTTCGACTTGCCATTGGTTGCATACCTTAGCCCCTCGCCCCTGGCGGGAGAGGGGTTGGGGAGAGGGGGAAATGGCTGAGGCGCAACGCGCCTCTATTCTCAGCAGCACCGAACGATTGATTACCGGACGGCGACCGTGTCGGAGGCCGGAGCTTGCCAGCCTCCGCCAAGCGCCCGGAAGGCGGCAACGGCCGCCCTTGCAGACTCGGTTTGCGCCTGGGCACGCGCGTCCGACGCATGCAGCAGGTTTTCATCCGCCAGCAATACTTCGATCAGGCTGACGACGCCTTTTTGATAGGCCGCAAACGATGCGCTTCGTGCGCGTCCGAGCGAATCCTCGCCCTCGGCGAGCACGGCAGCTTGCTCTTCCCGTTTGACCAGCGCCGAAAAGGCGTTCTCGACGTCCTCCGTCGCGTGTAGCGCGGCGAGCCGGTACGCAGCCAGCAATTCGGCTTCGCGCCCCTTGGCCTGGTTGATCTGCGCATCGATGCGGCCAAAATCGAACAGCCGCCAGCGCAGCCCCAGCACGCCAGCCGCCTGACCGGCTCCGCCGGTAAAGAGATTGCCGCTGGATATCGTGGTCGCGCTGCCGATCAGGCCGCTCAGGGAGAGCTTGGGGTAGTACTCCGCCATGGCAACGCCGATGCGCGCGTTCGATGCGGCCAGGTGGCGCTCCGCCACGATCAGATCCGGCCGGCGCCGCAGCAGCTCGCCCGGCGAGCCTGTGCCGTCGATCTTCGGCGCCCCTGGAATGGCGCGTGCCTCCGCCAGCTCCGCGCGATACGTTCCGGGCGTGGCGCCCAGCATCACGTCCAGCGCATTCATCGCGACGTCCAGGCCGCTCTCCAGCACCGGCACCGATGCCCGGGCCTGGGCCAGTGCGCCTTCGGCCTGCCGCACCTGAAGTTCAGCCGCCAGCCCTTTGCCGTACAAAAGCTTGATGGTGGCGAGCAGGTCTTGCCGCGTCTGCACCTGTTGCCGGGCGATCTTCAGACGGGTTTGCAAGCCGCGGATGCTGATATAGATATCGGCGGTCTGGGCCGCCACCGCCAACCGCGTGGCCGTGGCGCCGGCCTCGGAGGCCTGGTACTCGGCAAGCGCCGCTTCCCGTTCACGGCGCAGCCCCCCAAACACATCCAGTTCCCAGCTCGCGCCCAGATTCACTTCGTAAGCATTGCCACTGCGGTCGAAACCGGGCGCCGAGTTCAGCACCCGACCCAACGGCGTTTCGACCGACTGATAGGCGCTTGCCGCCTGACCAGAGAGATTCCCCACCGGCAGCAGCGCGGCGTTGGCGGCGCCAAGGCCAGCACGCGCCTGCGTAACGCGCGCCGAGGCCTGGGCGAGATCCAGGTTCTGTTCCAGCGCCAGTGTCACAAAGTGGGTCAGCTGCGGGTCGCCGAACCCCTTCCACCATTCGGCGAGGTCTGCCGAGGCGGTGGCGCTCCGGTGATCGACAGCCGCCTGCCCCAGGAAGCGCGCCTGCATAGGCAGATCGGGCCGGCGATAGTCGGGGCCAACCGTGCAGCCTGTCGATAGGCTCGCAACAACCAAGGCGGCAAGGAGATGTTTGGGTAGCATGGCGGCTCTTTCATCACAAAGCTTGAGTGACCATAATACCAAATGGTCACTAGTTGTCCAATCATTACGACTGACGTAAGCTAAAACCCATGAAAACTGCATCGAGTCATTCCGGCGCGGCCCGCGGCCCGGCCGACCATGAAGTGCGAAACCAGATCGTTGCCGCGGCCACCGAGCATTTCAGCCTTTACGGCTACGAGAAGACGACCGTCTCGGATCTCGCCAAGGCCATCGGCTTTTCCAAGGCCTATATCTACAAGTTCTTCGAATCCAAGCAGGCCATCGGTGAGGCGATCTGCGCGAACTGCCTGCACGAGCTGGAAGCGGAAGTCCGGGCGGCCGTGGACGGCGCTGAGCGTCCGCCCGAGAAGCTGCGGCGAATGTTCAAAGCCGTCGTCGAAGCAAGCCTGCGGCTGTTCTCCACCGACCGTAAGCTCTACGAGATCGCGGCATCGGCCGCCAGCGAGCGCTGGGAGCCGGCGCGTGCTTACGAACTGCACATTCAGCAGCTGCTGCAGGACATCGTGCAGCAAGGAAGACAGAGTGGGGACTTCGAACGCAAGACGCCGCTCGATGAAACCGCGATGGCGATCTATCTGGTCATGCGCCCTTATCTGAACCCGCTACTGCTGCAGCACAGCTTCGACTACACCACGGAAGCACCGGCGCAGCTGTCCAGTCTGGTGCTTCGCAGCCTGTCGCCATAGATCACCATCGCGAAGTGAATGTTTGTGACTATTGACTAAATTAGTCACAAGAAACACAATGAAAGCTCCTGATACTCGTCAAGGGGACTTTCATGCTTCGGCGTCGCCTCGCTAGCTCCACCGTTATTTGTGCCTTGCCGTTGGCGATTGTCGCTTGCGGCGAGAAACCCCAATCCGATCCGCGCACTGAAGCCCCCATGGTGCGTACCGCGATCGTCCAGGAGGCAACCGCTGCCTCGCGTTCGTTCACCGGTACCGTCGCGGCCCGGGTGCAGAGCGACCTGGGCTTCCGGGTTTCCGGCAAGGTGCTGGAACGGCTCGTGGATGCCGGGCAAACCGTCAAACGCGGGCAGGTGCTGATGCGCATCGACCCCGTCGATCTGAAGCTCGCATCGCACGCACAACAGGAGGCCGTTGCCGCGGCACGAGCCCGTGCGCAGCAGACGGCGGATGATGAAGCCCGGTATCGCGATCTGCGCGGAACCGGCGCGATCTCGGCGTCGACCTACGACCAGGTCAAGGCGGCAGCGGATGCCGCCAAAGCCCAGCTCAGTGCCGCCGAAGCCCAGGCCGACGTGGCCCGCAATGCGAGCCGCTATGCGGAATTGGTCGCGGACGGCGATGGGGTGGTCATGGAAACGCTGGCCGAACCCGGCCAGGTCGTGAGCGCGGGACAGGCCGTGGTCCGTCTGGCCCACGCCGGCCATCGCGAGGCGGTCATTCAGCTGCCGGAAACCCTGCGCCCGGCGATCGGATCGGCGGGACAAGCCAGGCTCTTCGGCAAGGAAAGCGTGGTCGTGCCGGCCACACTGCGACTGCTCTCCAACTCGGCGGATCGACTCACCCGCACCTTCGATGCGCGCTATGTGCTGGATGGGGAGCTGTCCAACGCCCCGTTGGGCACCACCGTCGTGATCCAGATCCCGGATGGGCATTCCTCCGGACAAGGCGGTGTGCGCGTGCCGATTGGCGCGCTGTACGACGCGGGCAAGGGGCCGGGGGTGTGGGTGATCCATGGCGAGCCGGCGAAGGTGTCCTGGCGGCCGGTTGCCGTCCAGCGCCTGGATGATGCCGGCGCCTACGTCGCGGGCCAGATCAAGCAAGGTGAACGGATCGTCGCGCTCGGCGCGCATCTGCTGCGTGAAGGCGAGCCGGTCCGGCTGGCGGGTGCCGCCACCGCGACCGAGGGAGCACGTCCGTGAGCCAAGGTCGTTTCAACCTCTCAGCGCTCGCGGTGCGTGAGCGCTCCATCACGCTGTTCCTGATCTTCCTGATCTCTGCCGCGGGCATTCTCGCTTTCTTCCAGCTCGGACGCGCGGAAGACCCGCCGTTTACGATCAAACAGATGACCATCGTCACCGCCTGGCCGGGCGCAACGGCTCAGGAGATGCAAGATCAGGTGGCCGAGCCACTGGAAAAGCGGATGCAAGAGCTGCGGTGGTACGACCGCACGGAAACCTTCACGCGTCCCGGCCTGGCCTTCACCATGGTTTCCTTGCTCGACCGAACGCCGCCTTCGGAGGTTCAGGAGGAGTTCTATCAGGCCCGCAAGAAGCTTGGAGACGAGGCCAAGAAGCTGCCCGCGGGCGTCATCGGACCGATCGTCAACGACGAGTATGCCGACGTGACGTTTGCGCTGTTTGCCCTCAAAGCCAAGGGCGAGCCGCAGCGCTTGCTGGTGCGCGATGCGGAAGCACTGCGCCAGCAACTGCTGCACGTCCCGGGCGTGAAGAAGGTCAAC
>CBIHQA010000084.1:0-10834 GCA_966211475.1 uncultured Neisseriales bacterium | reverse complement strand
CGCCGCGCTCGGTCAACATCGACGCCACCCGTGCGGTCTATACGGGGCGGGACGATTTTTGCCCCGCCGAGAGCTGCCCGCCGCGGTTCTCCGATTGGCAAACGACCGGCCTTGAGCCGGTCGTTGTCATTTGTGGTCCGGATCACGTCGGTTGTCGAGCGGACGGCGGAAAGCTCCATTATGTTTGTATATGCAAGGACCAATTCGCTCGGCATTCTGGAAGATATCGCTGGCGTCAGCCGATCCTCCGCCCGGAGCATGGTCCTGCCCGATGCGGTCAGTTCCGGTACCGTGTCGGCCCTTTGTCCCGCGAGAGCCCACGATGACCATGAGACCGATGCTACGGATGCTGCTGATCCTGTTATGCCTTTGCCCGTTTGCCCGGGCGCAGCAACTGCCGCCCCTCAATGCCAACGACTGGAACTTCGTGCTGGTGCAGCCGTTCGAGACACCCCCTTCTGCCACGAGCAGCAACAATCTCTCCGTGACCGGCCTCAACCATGCGCTGCGCTTCGCCCAGTTGCTCAATACGGCCACCGCCGGCAAGCAGCCCCAGATCCAGCAAGTCTATGCGTTCACCGACGCCAGCAACCCCGGCAACATGGCGGTGCTGCAAAGCATTCAGCCCTACGCGTTGCTGAACAACCTGGGCGTCAAGCAGCTCGCGCTCAACCCAGGCGACGTGACGGTCTACAACTCCCCTGCCTACTTTGTTCGGCAGATTCTGGCCAACCAGGCGCGCGGCACCTACATCATGGCCATGCCGGTGCCGATGATGCAGGCCCTGGTCTCTGAGTTGACCGGCTCCACCATCAGCCTGGATGGGCTGCAGAACTACCTGACGGTGTCCGGCAACGGTTCGCAGTTCATGGCCAGCATCTATCAGGACGGCATCCAACCGGATGCGGCTTATCCACGGATTCCACTCCCCGCACGCAGCGCCTGTCCGCAGCAACCCGTCACCGTTAAGGCGCCGCCGCCGGCGGGTCTGCATGCATACACCGACCAGAAGGTGTACTTGGTGCGGCACGTCGAAGCACACCCCACCGGCAACTTCGAGAACGGCAACTATGTATGCCAGGGCCAATGGCGCGCGCTCGGCGCGAACGACATCCTGATGGACAAGATGGACAAGCGTCGCCCGGACTATGTCTTGAGCAGCGACCCAGCCAACATCATCGATTGCGGCGAGGCCTGCCCCTATATCCGGCCCTCAATGACGGTCGCCCCGTTTGCCATCCAGCACGGGCTGCCGCTGACGCTGGCCAAGTTCCAGTGGCAAGACGCCACCGACCTGGCCGAAGCCCTGTTCAACCGCGACTCGCCCTACTTTCAGCATCCGGCCAAAGGCAGCGCCATCCTGGTGGGCTGGGAGCACGATCACATCGTCAAGGCAGTGAACTACCTGCTGGGTACGCTGTACCGGAATCCCGGCGCAGCCGCGCAGATTCCTGACTGGAATTTCGACGATTACGACACGATCTGGGAGCTTTCTACCGACAAGACGGGCGCACTGACCTTCCGCAATTCTTGCGAGGGCATCCCCAGCACCAGATTGCCCAGCAGCTGCCCGGCGTTCTTCCAGTAGCCCGCTTCGGGGTGACGGGAAGACGCGTGTCACACCCTGAACCATCGCGCCGCACGGTGACATGCAACATATAGCAATGGCAGAGCACCGATAGGTGCGGGGCCTTTCGTACTCCGCTGGCAGTACGCCCACCTTGTAGCCTGGACACCGAAGGCGGCCGGGAGACGGCGAACCCCGGCCACCTTCGGTGTTCAGGCTACCAACACATGCGTGCCGGTCAGCAGAAACAAAAACGGCACCCCGAAGGGTGCCGTTCTCGATACGACCAGACAGCGAAGTGGCTTAGTGCACCACTTGCACGTCCTTCCATTCGCCGTTGGTGAACTGCTTCACCGTCACGGAACCACCCTTGATGTCGCCGTTCTTGTCGAAAGCGATCGTGCCGGTCACACCCTTGGTGTTGATGGCAGCCAGCTTCGCCAGGTACTTGGCCGGGTCGGTGGAATCAGCAGCCTTCATGGCTTCGATCAGGGCGTTCATCGCGTCATACTCGTACGGCGCGTAGATCTGCACTTCCATGCCGAAGCGCTTCTTGAACTTGTCGAAGAAGGCCTTGCCCTTCGGCATTTGATCGCGCGGCACACCGGCTTCGGTGCAATACGCGTCGCCGCTGATGCCGTCGCCGGCCAGCTTGATCATTTCCGGGGTGCAACCGCCGTCGCCGACGATGAACTTGGCGTTGATGCCCAGGCGCTTCATCTGTTGCAGCAGCGGGCCAGCGGTGGCGTCCATGCCGCCGTACAGAACGACGTCCGGCTTCTTCGCCTTGATCGAGGTCAGGATGGCCATCCAGTCGGTGGTCTTGTCGGTGCCGTATTCACGGGCCACGACCTTGCCGCCCAGCGCCTTCACCTTGCCTTCGACCTGGTCAGCCAGACCTTGACCGTAAGCGGTACGGTCGTCGATCACGGCGACGTTCTTGGCCTTCAGGTTCTTGACCGCGAATTGACCCATCGCGCCACCCTGTTGGACGTCGTTCGCCACCACGCGGAAGGTGGTCTTGAAGCCTTGTTGGGTGTACTTCGGGTTGGTCGCGGACGGGGTGATCTGCGGGATGCCGGCGTCGGAGTAAATCTTGGAAGCCGGGATGGAGGTACCAGAATTCAAGTGACCGACCACACCGACCACCTTGGCGTCGACCAGCTTCTGGGCGACCACGGTAGCGGTCTTGGGGTCACCGGCGTCGTCTTCGGACACCAGAACGAACTTCACCACCTGGCCACCGATCTTGATCTTCTTGGCGTTGGCTTCTTCGACTGCCAGGATAGCGCCGGCTTCGTTGTCCTTGCCGAGGTGGGCGATCGGGCCGGTCATCGGGCTGACCTGACCAACCTTGACTTCCACATCAGCATGGGCAGCGGTCGCGATACCGACGAGGGTAACGGCGGTGGCAACGGCGCTAGCCAGCTTGGTTTGGGTGAAGTGCACCATACAACTCTCTCCTCATGCGTTGGCACTGATAGGGTTCAGATTCCGCGTTGCCTTGTATATCGGATGTGGGGGTAGGCAACCCGCTTCCAGGCTGGCTTACAGCCGGGGGCGGCAATGGCGCGGCAAATTATTACGCCGAAAATCTCCGCCTCGCAAGCGTTTCCCCTGTGGATTTCACGTTGCAGCGCAACGAAGTTGCCTGGCAAGGCGAGGACCAATCCAGCCGGAAAGGCGCGCCAGTTCGCGGCTCGCCGGTCTCTACACTAGAATGGCATTCTTCCCCGACACTGCAAGGCAAATCTGCAACATGCCCTTCCAGTCCCCGCGTTTTCGCCATGAAGCGGCTCAGCTCGCCAAGCTGGCAGGGCCTATCGTGGTGGCCCAAGTGGCCCAGATGATGATGGCGCTGATCGACACGGTGATGGCCGGCCGCGCCGGTGCCACCGCGCTGGCGGCCGTCGCGCTGGGTAGCGGGGTATGGGCGGTGGTGTTCGTCACCATGATGGGGGTGATCAGCGCCGTGGGGCCCTTTGTCGCCCATCACTTCGGTGCGGCCGAGCATGACCGCATCGTGCATATATCGCGGCAGGGGCTGTGGCTGGCCGGTGGGCTGGGGCTCATCGCTGCTGTGCTGCTGGTCGTTGCCGGCCCGCTGCTGCGGCATACTGGTGCGCCGGAAGCCGTGGTGGTGCAGGCGACCGGTTTCCTGCACGGGATCGCGTTCGGCACGCCGGCGGGCTTGCTATTCCGCTCGCTCGGTTTCTATTCGGCCAGTGTGTCCCGCACCCGGCCGATGATGATTCTCGGGCTGGCGGCGCTGCTGCTGAACATTCCGCTCAACTACGCACTGATCTACGGTCACTGGGGCCTGCCCGCGATGGGTGGTGCCGGCTGCGGCTGGGGAAGCGGCATCAGCATGTGGGTGGTGCTGATCGCAATGGTCTGGCATGTGGCCCGCTCCCCGAACTACGCCCGCCATCAGCCGCTCCGTGGTGGCGAGCGGCCGCATATCGGCACGCTAATACGCCTGCTGCGACTCGGGGTGCCGATCGGGGCGGCTTATCTGATCGAGGTGAGCGCCTTTGCCAGCGTCGGGCTGATCCTTGCCCGCTTCGGGGCAGAGATGGTGGCGGGGCACCAGGTGGTGCTGAATTTCGCGTCCATCACTTTCATGGTGCCGATGAGCGTCGGGCAGGCGCTGACGGTGCGCACCGGCCAGCATCTGGGCGCGGGCGACCCGCGTGCGGCGCGCCGGGCCTGTGCGGTGGCCTTGGTGATGGTGGTGGCCTTCATGCTGCTGTCGGGCAGTTGCATGGGTCTGTTCGGCGCGACGATTGCCAGCTGGTACACGCCCGACGTCCAGGTCGCTGCGGTGGCAACGACGCTGTTCCCGTTCGCGGCGGCCTTCCAGTTGTCGGACGGGTTGCAGACCTGCGCGTCCGGCGGTCTGCGCGGTTACAAGTCCAGCGTGCTACCGATGTTCGCGATGCTGCTGGCGTTCTGGATGGTTGGCGTGCCGTTGGGGATTCTGCTCGGCCTGGATCCAGCCGGCTGGATCGACCAGCCGCCGATGGGCGCACGCGGTTTCTGGGTGGGGCTGGCGGTCGGGCTGACGATTGCCGCGACCGTGCTGGTGATCGGGTTGGTGCGCGTCTCCCGTCGGCATGTCCGGGAGATGAACGCCTCCCCCCTGCCGGTCCCAGCCTGAACGACCGCCATTCCGCCGTAGCAGGCCGGCGGGCGTCTGTATAATCGGCCGCATGCATATCCAAGAATCCGTCTCGCTGGCGCCGTACCATACCTTCGGCGTGCAGGTCCGCACGCGTTACCTGGTCGACATCGATTCGCTGGCCACGCTGCAAGCTGCCCTGGCGGAGCCGTGCTTTGCCGGCCTGCCTCGTCTGATCCTGGGCGGCGGCTCCAATCTGCTGCCGACGCAGGATTTCCCCGGCGTGGTGTTCCGGCTGACGATGCGCGGCCGACGCGTGGTCCGGGAAGCGGGAGACGAGGTCTGGGTAGAAGCGGCAGCCGGTGAAACCTGGCATGACTTCGTGCAATGGACGCTGGACCAAGGCTGGGGCGGGCTGGAAAACCTGTCGCTGATCCCGGGCACGGTGGGCGCGGCGCCGATCCAGAACATCGGCGCCTATGGCGTGGAGCTGAAGGATTGCTTCGACGCGCTGGAAGCCTACGACCTGCAGACCGGAACCGTGCAACGTCTGGATCGCGAGGCTTGCCGCTTTGGCTACCGGGATAGCCTGTTCAAGCAGGCTTGGCGGGATCGGGCGGTGATCCTGTCAGTGACGGTCAAGTTGTCGCGCAAGGCGGTCGTGCACACCGCCTATGCGGAACTGGCCCGCGAACTGGCCGCGTCAAATATTGAATCGCCGACACCAAGGCAGGTTGCCGACGCGGTGATCCGGGTCCGCCAGCGTAAACTGCCGGACCCGGCAGAGATCGGCAATGCTGGCAGCTTCTTCAAGAACCCGGTGGTGCCGGCGTCCCAGGCAGACGAATTGGCACAACGCTTTCCCGACGTGGTGCGCTACCCGGCCGGTGAGGGCCGGACCAAGCTGGCAGCGGGTTGGCTGATCGATCAGGCGGGCTGGAAAGGCAAGTCCGTGGGACGCGCCGGTGTGTACGAAAAGCAGGCGCTGGTTCTGGTGAACCGGGGCGGTGCCACCGGCGAAGAGGTGTGGGCACTGGCGCAAGCGATTCAGACCTCGGTACACGAGAAATTCGGCGTCACGCTGGAACCGGAACCGGTCATTCTGTAGCTGCGCCGCCCATCGAATCACGAATGGCGTGGAGCCGGGCATCGTGAACGGCCTGGCGGATGCGCGACGGATCGGCCACCTGTTTGGCAACCTCGCCCGCATTCACCGTGCGGGCCGCATCCAGCGCCTGCCGAACGCGGTCGCCTTGCGGGTAGTCGCGCTGCTCGAACCCGGTGCGACCTCGCGCATCGGCTTCCGCCACGCGGATCAGGCATTCCAGCCGTTCCGGCTTGCGGAAGGCATCTACCCCTTCCAGCACCTTCAACAACGTCTGCGGCCGCAACTCCATCGCACGATGAATGTGGGTGTGCCAGCGACTGGCCAGCACCGCCATCTCACGGCAATCCACTGGGACACGCAGGCGCTGCGATACTGCTTCGGCAAGCTCGACGCCGCGGTCTTCGTGCCCGTGGTGGTGCGGCAGCAGCTCGGCAGGCGTGCTGCCCTTGCCAAGGTCGTGCAACAGCACCGCCCAGCGGGCTGCCAGCGGCAGTGCCATGCGGGCGGCCATGTCGAGCGCCATCAGCGTGTGGATGCCGGTATCGACCTCCGGATGATGCTGCGGCGGCTGCGGGACGCCGAACAGGCTGTCCAGCTCCGGCATCAGCCGGGCGAGCGCACCGCATTCGCGTAGCACCATCAGCATGCGGCTCGGCTGCGCCTCCATCAACCCCTTGGCGAACTCCTGCCAGACGCGTTCCGACACCAAGTGGTCTACCTCACCATCGGCCACCATTTGCTGCATCAGCGCCTGCGTCTCCGGCGCCACCTCGAAATCGAACCGGGCTGCGAAGCGCGCGATACGCAGGATACGGACAGGATCTTCGACGAACGCCGGGCTGACGTGGCGCAGCACCCGCGCTTGAATATCGTCGGCACCGTGGTAGGGATCGATCAGCGCCCCGTCTTCGTCCTGGGCCATGGCGTTGATGGTGAGGTCGCGGCGGGCCAAGTCTTCTTCGAGCGTCACGTCCGGATCGGCATGCACCACAAAGCCTTTGTAACCGCGCCCGCTCTTGCGTTCGGTGCGGGCCAGCGCGTATTCCTCGTGGGTCTCCGGGTGCAGAAACACCGGGAAGTCCTTGCCGACCGGCTTGAAACCTTGTGCCAGCATCGCGTCCGGCGTCGCCCCCACGACGACCCAGTCGTGGTCTTTTACCGGCAGGCCGAGCAGGCGGTCGCGGACCGCGCCGCCAACTTGATAGATGCGCATGTATATAGATTGTGACAACAAATAGGTTGGCCCGGCTCAAGATGAGCCGGGCCAGGTGAAAGCCGGAGCGGGTAAACCGCCTAAGCGTCTTCGCTCTCGTCGCTCGGCGTCACCGGGCCGCTCGCGGCTTCCAGCCGGATCAGGCGATGCTCGAGGTCGGTGAGCTTCTCGCGGGTCTTGGCCAACACCTCGGCCTGCACGTCGAACTCCTCGCGCGTCACCAGATCCAGCCGCGAAAAGGTGCTGGCCAGCATGGCCTTGGCGTTCTTTTCCAGGTCCTTGGCGGGACTGTTGGCAAGCAGTTCGGAAAATTTGGCGGACAGTTCGTCGCGCAGCTTCTCACCCAGCATGACGTTCTCCTCGGCACTCTTGGCCATCGAAACGGACGCTTCCATTGTACGTCATCCGCCGCAGATGCTTTGCCCGGCTCGCTTCATGACAACGCACCATTCCGGCACATGACAAAAGGCAAACCGTCCGAACCGGTGCATCTTGGTCGGCTCACCGGCTGCCAATCCGCGCCCTGACTGGCATACCGGGGTTGGCATGCTTTCTGCCTGTATTGTGCACTGCATCACCGGCAACGTCGCATGTGGCTACTGCCGGACCACGGATTTGCGTCAGCACAAAGGAGTCGCCATGAAGCTCGTCACCGCGGTAATCAAACCGTTCAAGCTGGATGAAGTCCGCGAGGCCCTTTCCGCAATCGGCGTGCAAGGGATGACCGTCACCGAGGTCAAAGGTTTCGGACGGCAGAAGGGGCATACCGAGTTGTATCGCGGCGCCGAATACGTCGTCGACTTCCTGCCCAAGGTGAAGATCGAACTCGCCGTCTCGGACGACCAGGTCGACCAGGCAGTGGAAGCCATCGAAACCGCAGCCAAGACCGGCAAGATCGGCGACGGCAAGGTATTCGTCTTCGACCTCGAACAGGTGGTGCGCATCCGCACTGGCGAAACCGGCGCAAGCGCCTTGTAGCCGTTCGGGCCTCTACGCTGCGAACCGGCGTGGCCGCAATCCAACAACACAAATAAGAACAGGGCGATCACCCACCACCGCCAGGACCTCCCCCAAGAACGGTCCATACGGTGCACCGATTTCTTGTATCGATTCGAGGGAGGACAGCAATGCAGAAGTGGGTTCTCAAATTGATGTTGTGCGGGGCGCTGGCGATCGGCGCTCCGGCATTTGCCGAAGACGCGGCCTCCGCGCCCGCGGCTGACAAGGCCGCTTCGGCCGTGGTGGCCGACGCCACCGCTTCCGCTCCGGCTGCCGCTGCTGAAAAGCCGGCTTCCGCTGCTGCCGAAGCCCCGGCCTCTGCCGCCGCACCGGCCGCCGAGGTCAAGCTCGACCGTGGCGATACCGCCTGGATGCTCATCTCCAGCGCCCTGGTGCTGTTCATGACCATCCCGGGCCTGGCGCTGTTCTACGGCGGCATGGTCCGCAAAAAGAACGTGCTGGCCACCCTGATGCAGAGCTTTGCGATTGCCTGCGCGGTGACCATCGTCTGGATGGTGATCGGCTACTCGCTCGCCTTCGCACCGGGTAACAGCTTCATCGGCGGCCTGGACAAGCTGATGCTGGCCGGTATCAAGGTCGAGACCTTGTGGACCGACGGCGCGGGGACCAAGTACACCATCCCCGAAATCCTGTTCATGATGTTCCAGATGACCTTCGCGATCATCACCCCGGCGCTGATCACCGGCGCCTTTGCGGAGCGCATGAAGTTCTCGGCCATGCTGGTGTTCAGCGTGCTGTGGTCGATCGTGGTCTATTCGCCGATCGCTCACTGGGTGTGGCAAGCCGGTGGCTGGCTGTTCGCCAAGGGTGCGCTGGACTTCGCCGGCGGCACGGTGGTGCACATCAACGCCGGTGTGGCCGGCCTGGTCTGCGCACTGGTGCTCGGCAAGCGGGTGGGCTTCGGCAAGGAAGCGATGCCGCCGCACAACCTGGTGCTGACGCTGGTGGGTGCTTCGATGCTGTGGGTGGGCTGGTTCGGCTTCAACGCCGGTAGCTGGCTGGGTGCCGATGGCCGTGCCGCGATGGCGATGGTGGCCACGCAGATCGCTGCGGCTGCTGCGGCGCTGGCGTGGGTGGCGGCCGAATGGCTGGGCAAGGGCAAGCCGTCGGTGCTGGGTATTGCCTCGGGTGCGGTGGCCGGTCTGGTCGCCATCACCCCGGCTTCCGGTTATGTCGGCCCGGGTGCGGCCTTGATCCTCGGTGTGATTGCCGGTGTGGTCTGCTATTGGAGTGCCACCAGTCTCAAGAAGCTATTCGGTTACGACGATTCCCTCGACGCATTCGGCGTACACGGCGTGGGCGGAGCACTCGGCGCCTTGCTGACAGGGGTACTGGCCAGCAACGACATCACCGCCGGCGTGCCGAAGGTGCTGGGCATGGGCGAACAGCTGTGGATCCAGCTCCAGGCAACCCTGGCGACCGCGATCTACACCTTGGTCGCGACCTTCATCCTGCTGAAGCTGATTGATCTGGTGATCGGGCTGCGCGTGTCCACCGACGAAGAGCGCGAAGGTCTGGATATCGTCATGCACGGCGAACAGATCGAATAAATCCCTAAGCATCGCTCCCCGGTCCGGCCACTGCGCCGGGCCGGAGCACTGATCCACTATCCGGAGCCTCCATGCGTGAAGCAGAACCCCAGGAATTGAGCCAGTTCGGGCTGGAGACCCGACTGTTCGTCCTGATGAAGCGGGTCACCGCCCGCTCGATCGACCTCGATTACTTCCGCCGTAGCGCGGACTACCGCGCCGACGTGCTGGCGCATGCCGCCACCGTGCCCGACGACGAGCTGCGGGCGCTGATGCGCCGGCTGCAGCCGGAGCCGGCCCCCGCCGCGCCAACCCGGGTCGCCCCGGTGTCGACGCCGGTACCGGACAAGCGCTACGTGGCCACCTTGCGCTAAGCAACCAGCCGAATCGTTCTCCACGTCGCGCTCGCGGCGTACTTTCAGCCCCGGTTCCGCCGGGGCGCTTTTTTTGGTGCAGAACGAGTGCATTCGTCACGCACAAAAAAGAGACGCGTGGTCGGCGCATCACATCGGGGAAGCGGAGTCAGCCGGTGACAGCGGCGCCGGGCGGTGTCTCTGCCCAAGGAATTCCGCACCAAATTAGTGCACCAGTTTGGTGCAGCAGGTTCGATTCGGTGCATGCCGGATGCACATCGACCGTGCCCGCCCGCCAATGTCCAACCCAGCCTGAAAGGCCGCAACAAGCAGCATCGGATCGGCTGGAATGGCCTCGAACAAGGATTTGACTGCCCCTGGGAAACCAGGTGGCGCGCGCTATCCGGGCCTGGCACGCATTCTGCTAATAAGCGGCCACGCAGCACCCAACACCAAAGCCGAACAGGGTGCGGACGAATCACGAATCCCAGAGAGAGCAAGGAGTTGCCATGAAATTCGTCACGGCCGTGATCAAGCCGTTCAAGCTGGACGAGGTCCGCGAGGCCCTCTCCGCGATCGGTATCCAGGGCATGACCGTCACCGAAGTCAAAGGCTTCGGCCGGCAGAAGGGCCACACCGAGCTGTACCGTGGTGCCGAATACGTCGTCGATTTTCTGCCCAAGGTGAAGATCGAGCTCGCGATCGCCGACAACCAGGTCGACCAGGCCGTGGAAGCGATCGAAAGCGCCGCCAAGACCGGCAAGATCGGCGACGGCAAGGTATTCGTCTTCGACCTCGAACAAGTGGTGCGTATCCGGACCGGTGAAACCGGTTCGGACGCCCTGTAAGTACAACCAGGGAGACCAACATGCAGAAGTGGGTTCTCAAATTGATGTTGTGCGGGGCGCTGGCGATCGGCGCTC
>CBIHQA010000083.1:0-10862 GCA_966211475.1 uncultured Neisseriales bacterium | reverse complement strand
TACCGTGTTGGCCAAGAAGGCCGCCTTGCTGGTACTGAGCCTCGCCCGGGGCGTGCGCATCGTGCGTGCCACGAAAGGCCTGCCGTCGCTCGACGGCTTGCAGGAAAAGGGGCTCGGCGGCGCGCTGCAATACCTGGAAGGCGAAATGCGCGGCACGGGCAATACCGCCGTGGTGGTGCCCTACGCGGAAACCCTCTTTCCGGCGGCCGACGCCCATGTGCTGTCGTTCGAAGAGCGGGCCGCCGCAACGACCTTGCATCGCTGGTCGCTCGATGGCGAACTGGCACGGTCCGACTCCATCATCATCCTGGTCACCGAATCGCTGACCTCCCTCGCCCCGGCGCTATCGAGCAACCCGAAAATCGTCGCCATCGGGCTGGACCTGCCGGACGATGCCTGCCGGCGTGCCGCCGTGGCCAAGTTCGCCCCGGACCTGGTAGAGGCGCAGGTCGCCCGGATCTCCGAGCAGACCGCCGGCCTGCGGCTGGTACAGATTGCCAGCATCGTCAGTGACAACGGCCGCGCCGATGGGCTGGGCGAACCGGAGCGGCGCAGCTACATCGCCGGATTGCTCGGCAACGCCGAGGATGCGGCCCGGCGAGCAGCTGAGTTCGCCCGGGTGACCGCCGGGATGACCCGCCAGGCCATCCGCGCGCTGATTGCCCCCGACGCCCCCCCGGACAACGCAGCCGACGACGACGCGGTGCTCTCGGTGATCCGGCAACGTAAGCGGGAGATCCTGGAAAAGGAATGCGCCGGCCTGATCGAACTGATCGAGCCGAAATACGGGCTGGAGGCGGTGGGCGGCAACGAGGCGATCAAGGCCGAGCTGCTGCGCGTCGCCAAGACACTGCGCGAAGGGGACAGCCGTCGTGCCCCGATGGGCTTGCTTGCGGTCGGACCGATGGGTTCGGGCAAGAGCTTTGTGATCAAGGCCTTCCTGAAGGAGGCAGGCCTCAATGGCGTCATGCTCAAGAATTTCCGCTCGCAATGGGTGGGCGCGACCGAATCCAATCTCGAACGGGTGCTCGCGATGGTCAAGGTCATGGGGCCGGTTGCGCTGGTGATCGACGAGGGGGACCGCAGCTTCGGCTCTCGCAACGAGGAAAGCGACGGCGGCACCAGCTCCCGCGTGATTGCACGGCTCAAGACCTTCATGTCCGAGCCCGAGAACCGGGGCCGGGTGTTGTTCATCCTCATGACCAACCGGCCGGACAAGCTCGACATCGATTTGAAGCGCCCCGGCCGGCTGGACGTCAAACTGCCGTTTTTCTACGCCCAGAGCGGAGAAGAGCGGGTCGCCATCGTCCAGACCCTCTGCACGCGCTATGGCTGGACGTGGGCCGCCACGCCCGAAGAACGCCTGGAAGCCTGCAACGTGCTGGAAGGCTACTCCAACGCCGATCTCGAAGCGGTCGTGCTCCTGGCGGCCGCCAGCGTCACCGATGCGGAAACCGCCATCAGCCACGCGCTATTCAATCAGGCCGTGCGGGACTTCATCCCGCCGCAGGATCGCAACATGGTGTCGTACATGGAGCTGCTGGCCGCGCTGGAGTGCTCCCGCCGCTCGTGGTTGCCACCCCATCTGCAAGAGCTGTCGACGCAAACCATGCAGGAACAGCTGATGCGCCTGCAACAACACATTCACTGAGGAAAGATCATGTTCACTGACAATCATCTCTCCCCGCTGTCCACCGCGCAGATCAAATCCGCCTGCCTGGCCATGCTGGAAGTCGCACGCGCCGGTGGCGAGCTGCACCCCGCGGAGCTGTCGCTGATCCGCGGCTTCTGGGAGAGCGCCGAGCCGGCCTTGCCCGCGTTCGACGCGAACAATACGGAGGCGTTTTCCCCCGCGCTGTTCACCGAGCAGAGCCACAAACTGCTGTTGCTGGACCTCTGCGTGGCCTGCGCGTTCGCCGACGGGAACTACAGTTCGGAAGAGAAACAGGTGACCGCCTCCGTTGCGGAGCAACTTGGCCTGTCAGCGCAGGTGCTGGCAGAGCGTACCGCCGACGTCCGCGCCTCTTTCCTTGGCTCCCTGTCCCATTTGCCCGATGCTCAATCCGTTGCCGCGCTTGCCCAGCATCTGGAGTGATCCATGGTCAAACGCAACCGGGACCCGGTGGTTCATTCGATTCAGCTGAAGATTGCCGGGGCAAAGGCGTCGAGAGGATGCACCTGGCAGCAAATCGCGCTGGCCCTCGGCGAATGCGGGATCCGGCTCAGTCCGGCCAATCTGATGAGCAAGCAGAGTCGCTGCTCCTTCAAGACCAAGGAACTGCTGATCCTGCTGCGTTTGCTGGACATCGAGGCCCTGAATCTCGCCGATGTTCAGGTCGATGGGCTGGAAAAAGCGAAGGCCTTGCTGGAGTCCAACTAACGTCCCAGACGGTCAGCGGCAGGTTGCGTTGCGTTTCGGCTATCTGGAACAGCCGACCTTTCAGTTCGCCGCGCCGGGCTCCACGTCACGTCCACGGCCCACTCCACCCAGTTCGATCGTGTGGCCGGTGTGACGGACCTTTGCTTCCAGGTAGCGCCGGTTAGCCGGCTTGGCGAAGACGCCGGTGGGGATTTGCGCATCGACCGCGATGCCGGCTTTCTCCAGCTGGATCCGCTTGTCGGGGTTATTCGACAGCAGCGTGATGCGGTCGATCTCCATCGCCTTGAGCATGTCAGCGGCCACGCGGTAGTCGCGCAGATCGTCATGGAAGCCGAGTTGGCGGTTGGCTGCGTAGGTGTCCAGCCCCTGCTCCTGCAAGCGGTAGGCATCCAGTTTGGCGAACAGGCCAATGCCGCGGCCTTCCTGGCGCAGGTACAGCAGGTAGCCACCCTGTTGGTGCAGCCGGTGCATCGATTCACGCAGTTGCGGGCCGCAGTCGCAGCGGCCGGAGCCGAACACGTCGCCAGTGATGCATTCGGAGTGCAGGCGCACCAGCGGTGCGTCGCCGGCCGGCTCGCCAAACTGCAGCGCAAAGTGTTCGCGGCCGTCGCGCAGGCCGTCGAAGGTGACGAAGCGCGCTTCGACGCTGCGGCCGTCATCCAGCTCGACCGGGATGCGTACGACCGTGCGGATGTGGGTCACCGTGGGTGTGGGGGCGATTGCGGTCTGGACCATGATGCTTCCCAGCTCTGGTATTTGATAGGAGGTATGGTAGAGACCGACAGCCTGTCCGAGAATGCACAGCATTGCATACCGGTTTTGCAAAAATGGACAGGCTGGACTGGAATGACCTTCGCTACCTGGTCGAGGTAGTACGCAGCCGATCTGCGGCGGCGGCAGCACGCGCGCTCGGCGTCTCTCACGCGACCGTACTGCGGCGCATTCAGGCCCTGGAGCAGGGCATCGGCACGCCGCTGTTCTACCGGTTGCCGACCGGCTACGAACCGACAGAAGCCGGGCGGCAGCTGGCCGAAGTCGGCGCCAACATCGAAACCACGGTCACCAGCACGCGGCGCGCCATCGATGGCCAGAGCACTGAGCTGGCGGGCACGATCCGCTTCACCACTACCGAATCGCTGGCCTGCGCCTTGATGCCCCCCATCCTGCGCCGCTTCCGCGAGCGCTATCCCGAGATCAAGGTCGACATGATCGCGACCAGCGCCCGCCTCGACCTGGATCGGCGCGATGCCGATGTCGCGTTGCGCCCCACGCAGGCCCCGCCGGAATCCTGGGTGGGGATGGCGCTGCCCCCGCTGGAGGCCGGGCTCTACGCCGCCAAGAGCTACCTCGCCGGGCGGCGGCTCGATGACTGGAACGACTTCGACTGGATCGTCCCCAGCGGCCCTTTGGCGCAGGTCTCGCAATGGCTGAACAACCAGGTTCCGGAAGCGCGGCAGGTGATGTTCGCGGACTCCTTCGTCGCGATGCGCGAACTCGCGCTGGAAGGCGTGGGCGCCACTGTCCTGCCCCACCTGATGGCGTGCGACACGCGGCTGCACTTGTTGCAAGCACTCCCCCGCGAGATCTCGGCTCCGGTCTGGCTGCTGACCCACGCCAACCTGCGGCACACCCGGCGCATCAATGCCTTCATGCAGTTCATCGCGGAATCGGCGCGCACGGCGTTGCAGGAGAGCGCGCAGGCCGCAACGGCAGCAAAGGAATAAGCGCGAGAAACAGCCAATCGCGTCTTGTTTGCGGACAAGCTCTAAACTACCCGCCTCACACCGGCTGTGCATCACCGGCAGCCCCCAACCGGTAGGTGAACCAGCATGATCATCAGGGACCGCCCTTCGGGCTTGCAGCTGTTCTGGATCCTCCGCGGCTCGATCCTGCCGCGCATCCTGCCTTCGCTCGCAATCACGTTGCTGATTGCCATCGGGGTCACCCTCACCCATGGCGACCTGTTCCGGCTGAAAATCACGCTGTCGGTGATTCCCTTCACGCTGCTGGGGCTGCCGCTGGCGATCTTCCTCGGCTTTCGCAACTCCGCCGCCTACGACCGCTTCTGGGAGGCGCGCAAGCTGTGGGGAGAGCTGATTCACCTCAGCCGGAGCCTGGTGCGGCAATGCGTCACCCTGATCGATGGGGAGCACGCACCGGCACCCAACGGGGATCTGTTGGACATGCGGGTCCGCATGACTTATCGAACCATCGCATTCAGCCATGCGCTGCGACATTCCCTGCGCGACGAAGCACTGAGTACGGACCTGCAACCCCTGTTGCCAACCGCGGAGTGGGTGGCCCTGCAGGCGACCAGCAACGCGCCAGACTGGCTGCTGCGCGCGCAAGGCCGGGACTTGGCGGCCGCGGTACGACACGGGCAGATTCCCGACTGCCTGGCAGCCAATATCGACCGCACCCTGTCCGCCATGGCGGCATCGGCCGCCGGCTGCGAACGCATCCGCCGCACGCCGCTGCCGTTTTCCTACACCTTGCTGCTGCACCGCACGGCCTACCTCTACTGCTTCCTGCTGCCATTCGGGCTGGTCGATTCGGTCGGCTTCATGACCCCCGTGGTGGTGGCGCTGATCGCCTACACCTTCTTCGGCCTGGACGCGCTGGGTGACGAAATCGAGGAGCCGTTCGGAACCCAGCCGAACGACCTGCCGCTCGACGCCCTGTGCCGCACCATCGAGATCGACATGCGCGAGGCGCTGGGGGAGACGACATTGCCCGCCCTGCTTGCGCCGGTGGATGCCTGCCTGAGTTAGTCGGTGCCGGAGGTGAATCCGCAACCGGTTTCTGGATACGGCATTGGTTTTAAGCCGAAATCACATGACAGCCCCGCGTCACTTCGACAGCCAGGAATTCAGCCATCCCGCAAAGATGACCACACCTAAAACAGCAAAATAGCTCCCGGCCTGCGAGCCCGCTCGTGCGGCGGCGATGAAGCCAGTGACAAAGGCGGCAACGCCCACCCCGAGCACAATAGCCCCGAGGTAGTGGCCCTGGATCAGCAGGAAGATGAACCAGAACGGTGCCAGCAGCACGATCACAGCGGCAATGATGCCTTCCGGAAAGAAAAGCCCCGGATTGAAAGACTGTATCGGCGGTTTCGGTCTTGGCGGGCCGACAATGCTGTCCTCAATCGAGGCAGCCGACGTCACTGCCGGAAAGCCGCACGATGAGCAAGCGGCCGTATTCGCTTCGTTTTCTGCCCCGCATCGATGACATGTCCAGCTATAGGTCGGTGCGTCCAACGTCCTGTCTCCCGGTCATTCACGCAGCATCCGCGAAATACTCGCTGAAGGAGTGCCCAGCTTAGCACTGTGAGCCGTTCAGGCAGCCTTCCTAAAAGATACGGCGGGCCTGTTACGTCACATCCCCATCGTTGTCGTTTACCATGCAGGACGCACGACGTCGCAACCTGCGCTTCGCACTAAACGCATCAATCAAGGCCGATCTTGCGGCGTACTCGCATTCACCCCGTTCCATTCGTGTCCGCATCTACCTGTACCGACCATGACGACCGACAACAACACTCCCAGCCTGCTTTACTCCAAACTGCTCGGCGAAACCGCCAAGATCGACTGGCATGATCTCGAACGCCTGTTTGCGCAGGGCAAATTGCTGTTCGTCGCGCGTGACCTCGATCTGGTTAGCGTTGCCGAGGCCATCGCCAGCGACGATGGGCCGACCGTGACGGCATGGCTGTCATCGGGCCTGGTCCAGCGCATGTCGGCCGATACCGCGGCCGACTTCGCGGAGCGTAAGCCGGAGTTGTGGGCGGTGGTGGTTTCCCCCTGGGTTTGCGTGCAGGAACGCGGTTGAACGCGGACACCGCCCTTCCGTCGCATGGTGGTTGGCATCGGCGCGTACTGATGCTCGCGTTCCCCATCGTGCTGGCCAACCTCACTCAGCCGATTCTCGGCGCAGTCGATACGGCGGTGGCTGGCCATCTGGGTAGCGCCGCCGACCTGGGCGGGGTCGCGCTCGGCGGCCTGTTCTTCAACTTCGTGTTCTGGGGCTTCGGCTTCCTGCGCATGGGGACGACGGGGCTGGTCGCGCAGGCGTTTGGCGCCGGCGACGCCCCTGCCTTGCGCGCCAATGTAGTGCGGGCGCTGCTGCTGGCCTTCGGCATCGGCGCCGTCATCCTGCTGTTGCAGGGGCCGTTGATTCGCCATGCGCTCTCACTCATCGGCGGCAGCGATGCTGTCCAGCAGACAGCGGGCCGCTATTGCCATGCGCGCATCGTGTCGGCGCCGTTCGCGCTGGCGAACTATGTCGTGCTCGGCTATCTGCTCGGTATGCAGCGCGTCCGCATCGCACTGATGGCGCAAGTGCTGATCAACGCGATCAACGTGGGCGCCGTGCTGCTTTACGTCTACGGCTTCGGCTGGGGCATTGCGGGGATCGGTGCCGCGACGGCGACTGCCGATGTGGCGGGCTTCGTGTTCGGGGCGGCGGTGCTGTGGCGTCTGCGGCCGCGTGGCCTCTCGCCGCTCGCCTGGAGCACTATCCTCGAACCGGCGGCGCTCAAACGGCTGGTGGCGATCAATCGCGACATCTTCTTGCGGACCATGTGCCTGCTGGCCTCGTTTGGCTGGTTCGCGCACGTCGGCGCACGCCAGGGCGATGCGATCCTGGCCGCCAACGGGCTGCTGCTGAATTTCCAGACCTTCATGGCGTACGGTCTCGATGGCTTCGCCCATGCCGCCGAAGCGCTGGTTGGCGCGGCCATCGGTACCCGTGATCGCGATGCCTTCCGGCAGGCTGTGAAGGTGAACCTGATCTGGTCGGCGCTCGGCGCGCTCGGTTTCGCCGTGGTCTACGCCGGCGCTGGCGGCTGGATCATCGACCAGCTGACTGATCAGTCCACCGTGCGCGCTGCCGCCCGGGCCTACCTGCCTTGGGTGGCGATCTTGCCGCTGGTGTCGGTGTGGGGCTTCCTGCTCGACGGCGTCTTCATCGGCGCGACGCGGACGCATGAGTTGATGCAGGCCATGGCGGTATCGCTCACCCTGTTCCTCGGCGCGTCATGGGCACTGGTCGGCCCGTTCGGCAACCATGGGCTCTGGCTCGCTCTGCTGATTTTCATGGCGGTGCGTGGATTGACGCTGCTGCCGCTATTGCCTCGAATCTCGGCGGCGATCGGGCCGGTTCCAGCGTCGGACATACGTTGAGGGGATCTCAACGAAGAAGGGCCAAACCCTCCAGGGTCGCGGCTTAACGCTGTAACGCGTCACCGATCGTCAATCGTCGAGCCACTGCTGCGAGAGCCGCTTCAACGTGCCGTCTGCGCGCAGGGCGGCGAGCCCGGCGTTGAAGTGCGCGAGGCGCCGTTGCCAGCCGGCGACGCGGCGGGAGAACACGACGTAGGCGGGGATGGTTTCCACGGCGGGCTCCAGCCAGACCAGTCGGTTTTTGAGGGTGTTCAACCGGTGCCGAAGCAGGTAGTCGCCCACGCCTTTGTCGATCAGGATCAGGTCGACCCGCTTAGCAGCCAGCTTGACCAGGTTGGTTTCGTCGTCGGGCGCCTCGTCGACAGTGAGGTTTGCCGCGGTGAACGCGTCCGGATTGCGATATCCGTGCACCACACCGATTTTCAGGTTTTTCAGCGACGCCAGCTTGCGCACGTCCACCGGCAGGTCGCGACGCCCATAGAAGCCGATCGCGTTGGCAAAGATCGGCTCGCTGTAGGCGAAATAGGTCACCCGTTCTGCCGAGTAGTACGGTCCGAGCATGCCGTCCGCGAGGCCCAGCCTGGCTTCCTCCAGCGCGCGGGCCCAGGGGCGGTAGCGCATCACGACCTTGTCCCCCGCGCGTTCGAATGCGGCGATCAGGATCGCCGTCTCCACACCCTGTCGGGACAGCGAAGGGCCGTGATAGGGCGGATAGTCAGAGGTGACGATGGTGACGGTCTCAGCGACGCACAGGGGTGCCGCCAGGGCGAGCAATAGCCCCGTCAGCTTGCGGCAGACAGACTTCCGGATCGTGTCCGCGCCTGGAACATCGCGCATCGCTCTCCTCCGCCACAGAGTGAGGACCCGCCCCAGGGTCGGGGCAGATTCATGGAACTCATTATAGGTTCCCCCACGGTCTCCACTGCCCTGCTGGCCGCGCGGCTGAAGAGACGGATCGCCGCAAAAAAATCGCGGCCCAAAGGGCCGCGTGCAAACTCCGGATCGGAGGAGAGAGGAAATACTGAGCGGGATGCGTGCTGCGCTGCCCGCCTGGCCTTATCCGTGGAATAGGTTGGCGGACGCGCACCGGTCAGCATTGTGAATGCTAGGTGATGAATGTTTCAGCCATGTGATGCCGCCGCTCGGAACAACCCTAACCTTGCTTTGGCGCTGCACGGCGGGAACCGGGCGTCAGACACCATCAGGCGGGGTGGCCAGATGGTCGCAGCAAGACTGTACTTCGTCGATAACGGATAGGGCTGCCTATCGGCATCAGTCTGCTGATTGGCGAAAACCGTATATACGGTATATTCTCTTTCTAGAAGTTGTACCGACAACGTTCAGCACAGCCCAGAAGGAGATCGCCATGGCAACCCGGAAACCCGCCGCCAAGCTGGCGGAAGCCAGCAAACCCAAAGCGGCCGCGAGTACCAAACCCGCGACGGCAAAGGCATCGCCCGCCAACCCCCAGCCCGCTGCTGCGAACGCAGCCAAGCCGCAAGCTGCCAAGGCACCCGCTGCAAAAACCCAAACCGCGAAGCCCCAGGCAGCAAAGCCTCAAGTGACGAAGCCGCAGCCGGCCGCCGCAACCCCGACCAAGCCGCAAGCAGCTAAGGTAGCTGCGGCAAAGGCGCCTGCCGTAAAGCCCCAGGCAGCCAAGGCGCAGCCGGCGAAGGCCACGCAGAAGCAAACTTCGAAGGACAAGGTCGCCGCCAAGCCGGCTGCCGCACCGGCAGAGGCCACCAAGCCCGCCGAGAAGCCGGCCAAGAAATCCAAGGTGATCCGCGACAGCTTCTCGATGCCGGAAACCGACTACGCGAAGATCGCGGAACTGAAGAAGAAATGCCTCGCCGCTGGGCTGAGCGTGAAGAAGAGCGAGCTGCTGCGCGCCGGCCTGCAGGTGTTGTCGGCATTGTCCGCCGACAAGCTGCAAGCCGCGGTCAAGGGTGTCGAAAGCGTGAAGACCGGCCGGCCGGCACTGGCGAAGTCGGGCAAGGCCTGAGCGCGGCTCCTCCCCGCAAAGACCCTTGTAGGTTGGGTTGAGCGCAGCGAAGTCCAACACGCGCGGCCCCAGCGGTGAACGTCAGGCTTCGCTGCGCTCAACCCAACCTTGTATTGTCGTGTTTGAAGGGGTCGCCCCCGTCAAGGGTGTCCTGGACGCCGCACCCAACCTCGAACAACCAGTTCGTTCCGTAGATATCGCGCCAGGGCACACTTTCAGACTTGCGGGAGACCGAACAGTATCTTCGGCCTCGTCCTTCGACGAGCAGCCAGCATTCACAAGGTAGGTCGCGCAAGCATCATGAATGGAAACCCTTCTTCAGTCTGGCTCGGTATTGACGTGGCTAAGACCAAGCTCGATTGCGCACTGTTGCGCGAGGGCAAGTATCGGCACAAGGTGGTGTACAACCACACGGCGGGGTTCGCCGAATTGCTGGCCTGGCTAGAGAAGCAGCAGGTGAGCGCACCGTTGCACGTCTGTCTGGAAGCCACCAATGTGTACTGGGAGTCGGTAGCGGAATACTTGGTGCAGGCCGGGCACGTGGTGTCGGTGATCAATCCGGCTTTAGCCAAGGCGCATGCGCAATCCCGCGGCTTGCGCAGCAAGACTGACAAGGTCGATGCGCAGTTGCTGGCCGACTTCTGCCGGGAGAAGCGCCCCCCGGCGTGGCAAGCGCCTTCGCCCAGCGAGCGCGCTTTGCGCGCCCTGGTGCTGCGCCACCAGGCGCTGGTGGAGATGCAGACGCAGGAAAAGAATCGGCTGGAGACGGCACGCGAGGCGGTCAACCAGAGTGTTCGCGAACACCTCGACTGGCTCGAGGGGGAGCTACAGCGGATTGAGCAGGCGATCGCCAGGCAGATCGACGATGATCCGGACTTGCGCGGCAAACGCGAGTTGCTGGATTCGATTCCCGGCTTGGGCGAGCGCACCATTGCGGTTCTGCTGGCCTACCTGGGAGAGATGCAACGCTTCGGGCGTGCCAGTGCCTTTGTGGCCTTTACCGGACTGAGTCCGCGCCTGTACGAGTCGGGCAGCAGTGTGCGTGGCAAGCCACGGCTGAGTAAGATCGGCCATGCCTTCTTGCGCCGTGCGCTGTACATGCCGGCGATGGTGGTGCTGTGGCGTACCCGCTGGGGGACGGTGTTCCGCGAACGACTGGCGGCCAATGGCAAACCGCCCAAGCTCATCATCGGCGCCATGATGCGCAAGCTCGCTCAGGTCGCCTTTGGCGTGCTGAAATCCGGACTGCCGTTTGATCCGGCTCTGCATGGCGCTTGACCGGGATAACAGTATCTAC
>CBIHQA010000082.1:0-10981 GCA_966211475.1 uncultured Neisseriales bacterium | reverse complement strand
CCGGCCTGATCGATTGCCACACCCACCTGGTGTACGGCGGCAGCCGCGCCCATGAATTCGAACTGCGCCTGCAAGGTGCCAGCTACGAGGAAATCGCCCGTCAGGGCGGCGGCATCCGTTCCACCGTGACCGCCACCCGTGCGGCCAGCGAGAACGCACTGCTGGCGCAGAGCAGCAAGCGCCTGGCGGCGCTGCTGGCCGAGGGTGTAACCACCGTCGAGATCAAGTCCGGTTACGGGTTGGACCTGGACAGCGAACGCAAGATGCTGCGCGTGGCTCGCCGGCTGGGCGAGATGGGCGTGGACGTGCAGACTACCTTCCTCGGCGCCCATGCGCTGCCGACGGAATTCGCCGGACGGCCCGACGCCTACGTCGACCACCTGGTCGAGGAGATGCTGCCCGCCTTGTTCGTCGACCGCCTGATCGATGCGGTGGATGCCTTCTGCGAGAACATCGGCTTCTCCCCCGCCCAAGTGACCCGCATCTTCGAGAGCGCGGTGGCCCACGGGCTACCGGTCAAACTGCATGCGGAGCAGTTGTCCGACCAAGGTGGCGCCGCGCTGGTGGCCCGCTACAAGGGCCTGTCCGCCGACCACCTGGAATGGCTCTCGGCGGATGGCATCCGTGCGATGGCGCAGGCTGGCACCGTGGCGGTGCTGCTGCCCGGCGCCTTCTACTACCTGCGTGAAACCAAGCTGCCACCGATCGACGCGCTACGCGCAGCCGGCGTGCCGATGGCGGTCGCGACCGATTGCAACCCCGGCACCTCACCGATGACGTCGCTACTGCTGGCGATGAACATGGCCTGCACGCTGTTCCGCCTGACGCCGGCCGAAGCGCTGGCTGGCGTGACCCGTGAAGCGGCCCGGGCACTGGGCCTTGCCAACCGCGGCACGCTGGCAGTCGGCCACCGGGCGGACCTGGCGGTGTGGGATATCGAACGGCCGGCCGAGCTGGCCTACCGGATCGGCCAGAATCCGCTGCGCATGCGGGTCTGGCATGGAGTACCCGATCATGTCGCAAATACGTGAGCCGCAAAGCCGTGAGCCTAGCTGGACGCTGATCCCCGGCTCATCGCTCACCCCGTCGCCCTGGAAGAACGGCGGCGGCGTCACCCGCGAGATCGCCGCCCATCCGGCCGGCGCGGGGCTGGACCGCTTCATCTGGCGGCTGAGCCTGGCAGATGTCGCGCGGCCTGGTCCCTTCTCGCGGTTCGCAGGCATCGACCGTGTGCTGGTCCTGCTAAGCGGCAAGGGCATGGTGCTGGACCAAGGGGACGGCACCGCCCACACGCTGGCCCAGCCGCTCGACCGGCTGGCCTTTGTCGGCGAGACACCAATCGATGCCCGGCTGATCGACGGGGCCACCCGCGACTTCAACCTGATGGTGCGGCGGGATGCCGCGCAAGGTCAGCTCGACGTCTGGCAAGGCGCGGGCACACACCGGCTGGACGGCGATGTGGCCGTGCTGCATTGCGCCCACGGCCCGCTGACGGTCCGCCTCGGCGATGCCGAACCGATTGAACTGGAAGCGGAAGACACCCTATGTGTCGACGCCCCCGTCAACCTGGCATGCCGGGTCGAAGGCGGCGCGGATTCCGCCTTGCTGGCCATTCGCATCCGTTACCAGGATGCCGCCCGCCCCACTACCTGACAGAGAACCCGCATGAGCACTTCTGCCCACACGCTTTTCGCCGAACGCGCGCTGCTGCCGGAGGGCTGGCGGCAGGACGTCCTGCTGCAATGGGACGCGCAAGGCATGCTGACCGACGTGTCGGCAGATGCAATCCAGCCGCCGACCGTGCCGCGCGCCGGCGGGCCGGTGATCCCCGGCATGCCCAACCTGCACTCCCACGCCTTCCAACGGGCGATGGCCGGCCTCACCGAATACCTTGGCAACCCGCAGGACAGCTTCTGGAGCTGGCGCAGCCTGATGTATCGCTTCGCCGCCCGCCTGACGCCCGATACGCTGGAGGCAGTGGCCCGCCAGCTTTACGTCGAAATGGTGAAAGCCGGCTATACCTCGGTCTGCGAGTTTCACTACGTACACCATGCGCAGGGTGGCATCCCCTACGCCAACCCCGCCGAGCATGCGGAACGCCTGATCGCCGCCGCGCAGTCCGCCGGCATCGGCCTGACGCTACTGCCAGTGCTGTATCAGCAAAGCGGCTTCGGCGAACGCCCGCCGCTGCCAGAGCAAGCCCGCTTCATCTCCTCCACCGACTGGATGCTGACGCTGCTGGAACGGCTGCGCCGCGACCATCCGCAGCATGCTGGCCTGTGCTACGGCGTGGCCCCGCACTCGCTGCGGGCAGTAACGCCAGCCACGCTGGAACAGATCCGCCAGGGGCTGCACGGTGAAGACCCGACCGCGCCGATTCACATCCACATCGCAGAGCAGGTGAAGGAAGTCGAGGACTGTCTGGCCCAGCTTCACGCCCGGCCGGTGCAGTGGCTGCTCGACCACCAGCCGGTGGATAGCCGCTGGTGCCTGGTGCACGCCACCCACATGACGCCGACCGAGACCGCCCGCTTGGCCGAAAGCGGCGCCGTGGCCGGCATCTGCCCGACCACCGAAGCCAACCTAGGCGACGGCATCTTCGATGGCGTGGACTACCTGGCCGCCGGCGGCCGCTGGGGCATCGGCTCAGATAGCCATGTCAGCGTCTGCCTGCGCGAGGAATTGCGCCTGCTGGAATACACCCAGCGGCTGCGCGACCGCCGCCGCAACGCGCTGGCCAGCGCCGCCTCGCCGGTTGTGGCGGATCGCCTGTATCTGGAAGCCGTCGAAGGCGGTGCGGTCGCTACCGGCCGGCCGGTGGCGGGGCTCGCGGCCGGTCAACGCGCGGACCTGCTGGTACTCGACGGGCAACATCCCAACCTCGCCCATCGCAGCGACGAGCAATTGCTGGCCGGCCTGGTGTTCTGCCAGCATGGCGACACACCGATCATGGACGTGATCGTCGGTGGCCGGCAGGTGGTCTCGCAACGCCGACACATTGGGGAAGAAGCTGCGGCCAGCAGCTACCGCGCGGCCTTGGCAGACCTGCTGGCGTCCTGAACACCCGTCGAACACCGGAACGCACGATGGATCACATCACCTACACCCTGCAACGCGGCACGGTGCCGCTGCTGATCTCCATGCCGCACGTCGGCACCGAACTGCCGCAGACCCTGTGCCGGCGCATGACGCCGGTTGCCGCCCAGCTGGATGACACCGACTGGCACCTGCCCCGCTTGTACGACTTCGCGCAGGCCCTGGGCGCCTCCATCCTGGTACCGCGCTACTCCCGCTACGTGGTGGACCTGAACCGGCCGCCGGACAATGCCAACCTCTATCCCGGTCAGGACACCACCGGTCTCTGCCCGGTCGACACCTTCGCCAAGATGCCGCTATACGCACCGGGCGACGAGCCGGACGAAGCCGAGATCGCCATCCGTGTCGATCAGTACTGGCGTCCTTATCACGGCGCACTGCATGGCGAACTGACTCGCATCCGCGAGCTGCATGGCCATGCCGTCCTGTGGGAAGCCCACTCCATCCGCTCGGAAGTGCCGCGCTTCTTCGAAGGCCGCCTGCCGGATTTCAACCTGGGCACCTCCGGTGGCGCATCCTGCGGTCAGGGCCTGGGCGAAGCGCTGCTGGCGGAAGCCAACCGGCACAGCGGCTACACCGCCGTGCTGAACGGCCGCTTCAAGGGCGGCTACATCACCCGGGCCTACGGCAACCCGGCCGAGGGCGTGCACGCGGTGCAGCTGGAACTGTCGCAACGCACTTACATGGAAGAGCTACCTCCGTACGCCTATGACAAGCCCCGCGCCGACGCCGTCCGCCCTGTGCTACAGGCGCTGCTTGATCGCGCGCTGGACTGGACCGCTCGGGCCTAGCACTCGCCGGACGCGCATCACGTTCTCATGAGCAGGGGAACCCGCCCCCTTCCCCCCGCCGACGAGTGTCAGCAAAGGCTGCAACCCACCCTCCCGCCAGAGGGCGGGAGTCGGAGGGTGGGGAAAGTCTCAAGGAGGCTGCGGATGGGTTGCCTTCGGCTAAAAGCAGCAAAGCTTGCTTTGCGCCCGATTGACGCCATGCATCCCACCTTCGTCAGCAGCCTGCAACTCCGTCTGCAGATCGACAGTCATACCCGCTAAGCCGCTCCTGATTCGAGGGAGACCCCATGGCCGATGCGCTGTCGATCAACTCGCTGCTACCGCTACTGCTCACTCCCCTCTCCCCGCTGGGAGGACAGGGTAGCAACAGTCTGGCCTCCGATCTGGCATTCGGCTTGGCTGCGCCGCAAATCCAGCGCGACGAGGCCAGCTTGTCCAGCCTCGGCACGTTGATGTCGCGCGTCTCGGTGTTCCAGGCCCAGACGCAGGATCTGGCAGCAGCAGTCGCGCCACAGGGCGGGGCAACCCTCGATGGGCAAGCCGTGCAGCAATCGCTGCAATCCTTCCTGAACGCCTACAACAGCTTGCAGGACCAGCTCGCGGCGGGCACCGAAGACCCGACCACCTTTGCGCTGTCCACCCAGCTCTCCAACTCGCTGCAACAGGGAGTATTGTCGACCGATACAGGCGGCCCGCTCGCAACGCTGGCCAACCTGGGTGTGAGCATGCAGGTCCAGGCGACCAATCCGTTGACCGGGCAGACCGCCAATCACCTGGTACTCGACGCCGCGACGCTGCAAAGCGCCCTGACCGCTAATCCGATAAACGCACAAGGCACCTTGTCGCAATTGACCCAGGGCCTGGCCAGCATCAACGATGCAGCCAATCTCAGCCTGGCCAGCACCCAGGCCAGCGTGGAACGGCAGTTGTCGCTGGATGCCCTTCTATCCCTCAACAACGGTCCGTTATCCCTGTTCGATAGCTCACTGCTGGGTAGCACCACGACGACAAGCAATCTGACGTCGCAAGCCACCCTCAGCCAGACCACCTTGTTGGCGATCGATGCCAGCCTGCTCAATGCCACCTTCACCGACAGCCTATTGAACGACACCGGACAAAACGTCGATCTGTTCGCCTGACCCGGCGCCCCTCGGCTTGCGACGGCAAAGCAGACTGATCAGCAAACTGGTTTCGTCGCCCCTTCTTGGTTACACTCCGCGTCATTTTTCGCCTTATCCGTATTTTTACGTAGAGGTCACCATGACGCGTTCCCTCAGCGGCCTGACGTTCGGCCTGTTTGCCCTTGCCCTCAGTGCCCATGCAACCGCGGCCGGGCCCGATATCGTGGTGGGTCAGATTGCCGACCTGAGCGGCCCGGATGGCTATACCGGCACCGACTTCATGACCGGTGCCAAGGCTTACTTCGATGACGTGAACGCAGACGGCGGCATCAATGGTCGGCAAATCCGACATGTGGTAATCGACAGCAAAGGCAGCCCCGCCAAGACCATGCAGGCCGCGCAACAGCTGATCGAGCAGGACAAGGCCGACCTGCTGTTCGGGGTGACCGGCACGGCGCCCGTTACACAACTGATCCGTAGCAAGTTGCTGCAGAAGAGCAACACACCGCTGTTGGCGCCTTTGACCGGCCTGGACGCCCTGCGAGGTACCTCCACCGAACCGGGCGAGGATGGCTTCCAGCCGCAGGTCTTCCATGTCCGCGCTGGCTATGCGCAGGAAGTCCGCAAGGTGGTCCGACAGGCGCTGAACCTGGGCATGCAGCGCGTCGCCGTGTTCTACAGCGACGACGCATTCGGCCAGGCCACCCTCAAGACGGTGGAGGCCGAACTCGGCAAGCGCCAGCTGAACCTGGTCGCCTCCAGCGCCAAAGCAGACGCCGCCGCGACGCTGGCCAAGGCCCAGCCGCAGGCGGTCATCGTGCTGGCGGAAACCGCCCCCGCGGCACGCTTCGTGAAGACCTTCCGCGCCTTGATGCCCGGCGTACAGCTGTTTGCGCTATCGGTGGTAAACCCGCGTGTACTGGCCAGCGAAACAGGTCTAGAAAGTGCGCAGGGCGTGGCGGTGACCCATGTGGTGCCCTCCCCCTTCAACCCGACCACTCGCATCGCCAAGGAGCATGCGGCGGCAATGGGGCCGTACCAGAACACCGCACCGCTGTCCTACGCCACCATGGAAGGCTATCTGGCTGCCAAACTACTGGTGGACGCGCTGCGCAAAGCCGGCCCGCAATTCAGTCGCGATAAGCTCACCAAGACGCTGGAGACGATGGGCCGCGACGACCTGGGCGGCTATGAGCTGACCTTCGGCCCGACCGATCACCGGGGATCGGCCTATGTCGAACTGGGGGTGATCAACAAGGACGGACGCGTGGTGGACTGAGCAAAGGTCCAGCTCACCAACAACACATAGGGCGGAAAAGCGAAGCGCCTTCCGCCGCATGCAGTCGATGCACTCCGGAAAGGCGTGGTCGACGTCTGCGGCGGAAGGCGCTTCGCTTCGCCACGAAGTAAGTCCCCTTGTGGGATTCCGCCCTATGAATACAGAGGCCTTACTTACCGAACAAGCCCTTCAACTTGTCCTTCAGCTTGTCCTTCTGCTGCTGGACCTGGCTGGCGGCCTTTTCCTTCACCTGGGTCTTGCTGGCCTCCAGCTTGGCTTTCTCTGCGTCGGTATTCACCTTCAGCTTATTCTGCAGCAGTTGGGTGACCACCGCGCCGTAGTCCACCGTGAACAACGGCTGGGCGAAGGTGCCTTGGATGTGCACCGGCACCTGCAAGCCTCCCATCGCGCCGGCTTCCTTCTTGTATTCGATGCCGCCCAGCAGGTTGTAGTCCAACGTCTGCTTGGGCAGGTTAGCGGTGCCCTTGCCGCTGCCGGTGATCAGCGGACCGACCAGCTTCAGGTCTTCGTTCTTGGCTACGCCATTGTCGAAGTGAAAGCTGGCGGACAGGTCGGAGAATTCCGTCTTCGCCGTCGCGGAGGCACCGCTGCTGCGCTTTTCGCGCAAGCTGTTCACGCTGGCCTGGGCCTTCTGCACCGTGTCAAGGATGCTGATGCCCTTGAGGGCGCCGTTGGACAGCTTGACCTTCGCATCGCCGTTCAAGGACTGCATGAATTCCGGCATAGTGCGGCCAGCGACCGACAGATTGGCATTCAGGTTGCCGGTACCGGTCACCCGGTCTTCACCGATCGCGTTCTTGACCAGTTCCCCCACCGCGACGCCGTCCAGCCGGGGCGCCAGGTTGAAGCTGGGCTTGGCGCCCCAGTGGGCGGTCGCCGAGCCCTGGACTTTTCCCTGGGCGAGTCCGAACAGGAAGGGGTCGATGCGCCATTCGCCCGGCTTGGCGTCGAAGTGCACCGACAGGTCGTTGACCACCCAGGGCGCGCGAGTCAGCTTGCCGATCTTCACGTCGGCCGTGCCGGACAGTTGCTTGAAGATGGGCAGATCCGGCACCAGCACCGCATTGCTACCGCCACTCGGCTGGGCAGGAGCCGGGGAAGCCGGTTTCTCCGGCGACTTCGGCAGGTAGCGGTCCAGGTTCAGCGCATCCAGCGCCAGCTTCAGCGTCAGCTTCGGCTGCTTGAAGCCCGCTACGCTCGCATCCAGGTCAGCCTGCGAGGCGTCCAGCTTGCCGCTCAGCTTGACGTGGGCGGACTCCGGCGCGGTTTTCATGCCGGCCTGGCCATGCAGTTGCCAGCTCAGCCCCGGCAGCTTGGGCACGGAGGCCTTGCCCTGGGTATTGAGGTTATCCAGCGACACGGCAAAGGGCGCCAGTTCCACGCTGAGCGGCGAGACCAGCGTGGCCTCCACTGCCTGTTCACCGAACTTGCCGCTGGCCTTCAGGTCCGCCTTCTGGATCTTCAACTGCTTGCTGTTGCCAGCGAAGCCATCCAGGCGACCGGTCAGCGTGGCGTTGTCCTTACCCTGCTCGCGGCTGGCGTCGAAGGTAATCGCCTGCCCTTCGGCATGCTGGGGCGAAGCGACCAGCTTGGGCACCTTCAGCGTCAGCTTGGCGGTCTGGGCGGCATCCTTGTAGTCAGCCTTGGCCTCCACCCCTTCCACTTGCAGTTGCGGGCCACCCTCGGCCGCGGTTTTCACCACTACCGTGGGGGCGTTGAGTTCGGCATCGAGCGTGCGGCCGGCGTCGTTCTGCGAGGCTTGCAGCTTGAGCGTGCGGACCGACAGATCGCCACCAGCCCATTCCACGTCACCGGTCACGCTGCCCTTCAGGCCATGCTGACCAACCGCCGCACCTTCGAAGGCCGCATCCAGGCCGGACAGCACCAGCCGCTTGCCTTCGTCCAGGCGTTGCACCTTGCCGGCGAAACTCAGCTTGCCGTCCAGTTGCGGCGCATCGCTCTTGGCGGCGGCGGAGAGCTTGAGGGTGGCACCGGTTTCCGGGTCGATGTCGGTGGCAGTTAGGTCCAGCGCCTTCACCTCGACGGTGCGGCCGGCCATTTCGTCGCGGAAGCGCAGTTCGCCCTGCTTGATCTCGGCGCGGGCGACCTTCAGCTCCACCTGCTGCGATTCGGTGGACGGCTCGGACGCGCTCTTTTCCATCAGGTCGTCGAAGTTGAAGCGGCCATCCTTGCCGCGCACCACGGTCAGCGACGGCGCATCCAGCGAAATCTCGTCGATCACCACTCGCTTGCTCATCAGCGGCATCAGCTTCACGCCGACGCGCACCTCGCCAACACGGACGAATTCGTCCGGCCGGTTGTGCTCGGACAGCGAGGCATCCTTCAGCACCAGGGCAATGTTCGGGAAGACCGACAGCTTGATGTCGCCCATCGCCAGCGTGCGCTGCTTCTTTTCCTTCACCAGGTCGACCAGCTTGGGCTTGTAGTCGTTGGGGTCGAAGGTGGCGAACACGATGCCGATGCCGATGGCCAGCAACAGCACCAAGGCCCCTACTGCCAGCGCAATGCGTTTGATCCAAACCATGGAGCGATCCAAAAACGAGGTAGAGAAAAGGAAGCGACACCGGTGCAAACCAGCCGCCAAGGCGCCAGTGTACCCGATTCACCCTATCTGCATGGCGGGGCGAGCCACCGAACACAACAAGCGCGGTACTCCGCTCAGCATAGACGCAAAAAACCCGGTATCCGCTCACGGACACCGGGTTTTCCGAATATGGCCGACCGATCAATGCGTCCGCGCCACCTCTTGGGCCTGCATTTCAGGCGCGACGCGGAAGCAGACAAAGTTGCTGCCGACCTCGCTGACCTCCATCACCCGCACCACTTCCAGTTCACCATCGCGCTGCATGCGGTAGTGCTTGCCGACCTGCAACTGTTCCGGCGATTCGACCCACAGCATGGCTTCCCGCCCGTTGTGGGGCGAGGGCGGGATCCAGATCGCGTGGACCGAAGGCGAAGGTTCCGACTGTCCAATTTGCTGGATGCCGACGGTTACCTCCCCCTCCTCGCGCAGTTGCACCGACTGTGGCGTCAATGCCAGCACGTCCACGCCCAGCAGGGTCCGGTCCTCGGCACTATTTACCGTCCGCCGCACCACCCCCAGCATCCAGTGCCGGGTGCCGCCGACGTGCAGTCCGACGCCGGCGCCGACCTGCGCCCAGCCGTCAGCCTCCACCATCACACCGCTGCCGCCCTGGCTGACGTCGGTCACCCGGCCGTGCACCAGCTCCGGACGTTCAGCCGCCGCTGCCGCCCGTCCCGGCCCCGGCAAGCGGGTGCGGATGCCGGCAAAATCGCTGGCGACCTCCACGTCCAGCACCAACGGACGGCGGCGGAATCGCCGGGTATGCGGCCGTCCGCACCAGCGGTCGCGCAGGCGGCGAACGGCCGTCAGCACCTCTGCCGTGCCCAGCCCCCATTCCGCCAGATTCTTCGGCAGACGCGCGTATTGCAGGACGAACCGTTCGAGCTGCCCCAACTCCGCGATCACCTGATCCAGGTCGGCGAATAGCAAGCCCCGGTCGGTGGTCGGCGCGGCATGGCGACGCCAGCGGGTAGGCGGGATATTCGCGGCCAGATCCAGCAGGTAGCACAGCCGCCCCATCGGCTCGGCGGACAGCGACACGAAGGGTGCGCACCAGCCGGCCAAGCGCCCGAGGATGTAGGCCTGCCGGACGTCCGCCTCGGCCGACAACCCGGTGGAGATCAGCACCAGCCGCGCCAAAGCAAGCTTTGCGGCGCTGTGGACTTCGGTCGGCAGGGTGCAGGCGATCAACGCGGCGCCGGCGATATGGAGGTCGCTCCAGTCGTCGGCCGTCAGCCGGCGGGACGCCACGAAATTCGCCAGCATCCGCTCGGCCCACCAGTGCAACAGACCGGCATGCGGCGCCGGCAGGTTGTCGCCGGATGCGGTCAACCAGGCCTGCAAGCCCCGGCGGTGGGCCGCCAGCAGCACCTCCGTAAACGGCAACACGGCACGGGTGAACATGCGCGTGCGAAGTGGCGTGGCCAGGCCATCCAGCAGCTCCACCACGGCCGCATCGAGCTGGTCGCGGCAAATCGGATCCAGCGTTTCCAGGCTGAGCAGCAGCGACGCCGCATCGGCGTAGACTGCTTCATCCTGTGGCAGCCATTCCGACAGGTAATTCAGGGCGGGCAACGGCGCCAGCGAGGACATCTCCTCCCGGGCAAAACCGGCGCTCGACGGCGCCTCGTTGAGGGTATTGGCAAACGCGCGTTTCGAGAACATGGGGAACCTCCGTTCGCGTGGCCCTGAAAGTCGGCCGGCGCATCGGCATCCCGGACTGCCTGCAGGACAGCTCGCCCGCTGCAGCCCCTGCCGTGGTGTTTCGACCGTCGCGTCCGCCCGAAGTTTGCCGGGTCGCATCGGCGGCCTACCTGCACGGTTAGCCCCGGGCCATTACGAATGGTTCACGGCGGTTCGTACAGGCAACCGTGCCCGGCATATCGAATCGGCTGCAGCGGGTCGCGCGATCTGCATGCGGCTTCGCGATGCATCTGACGAACGGAACTGTCGACCGGAATGCCAGCGATTGCGGAATCAGTACAGCCCGAAGAAACGCCGGAGCTGACCGATCCGGCAGTCCCCGCCCTCCACGAACACTCGCCACACCACCCCCGTCATCAGCAGC
>CBIHQA010000081.1:0-11101 GCA_966211475.1 uncultured Neisseriales bacterium | reverse complement strand
GTTCACCATTCCGTCCAGTTCCATGCGCCCGGGGCTGATCCCTGGCGATTTCATCCTGGTGAATCGCTTCGCCTACGGTATCCGGGTGCCGGTGCTCAATACGGTTTTCATCCCGACCGGTGCGCTGCAGCGTGGTGACGTCGTGGTGTTTCACTATCCGCCCAATCCCAGCGTCGACTACATCAAGCGGGTGATCGGTCTGCCGGGTGACATGGTGGAGTACCGAGACAAGCAGCTGACAGTGAACGGCAAACAGATGCCGCAGCGCTCTGATGGGCATGTACAGTATGCCGAAGGCGGCATCCAGGTGTACTCGCCGGAGCAGCGGGTCGAACAGCAGGGATCGGTGGCGCACCGTATCCTGGTTCAGTCGGAGGCGCCGTCGGTTAATCCGCAGGGCGTGGACCCGGCCTTTCCTTCCCGCGAGAATTGCACCTATCGTGAAGATGGTTCCGGTTTTAGCTGCAAAGTGCCGGAAGGGCAGTATTTCATGATGGGTGACAATCGGGATAATAGTGCGGACAGCCGTTACTGGGGATTCGTGCCGGACAAGAACGTGGTAGGTAAGGCGTTCCTGATCTGGATGAATTTCGGCGACTGGTCGCGCGTCGGGACCGGGATCCATTGAGCTTGGCAAACAGGGAGAGCAAGATGCGTCAGCAACGTGGCATGAGCATGATCGGCTTTATGTTCGTGGCTGTAGTTGTGGTTGTGGTGGCGATCGTCGCGATGCAGGTTGTACCGGTATACAGCGAGTATTTTGCGGTACAGCGGGCGCTGAAAAAGGTGGCCACGGATGGGATCGGCAAGAGTCCGGCAGAACTGCGTGACTCCTTTAGCCGTTCTGCCGAGGTAGACAACATCAAGGCCGTGACACCGGCTGATGTCGTGATCCAGTCGTCGTCCGGCCGTGTGAGTTTGCAGGTGCAATACCAGGCCAAGGTGCATCTTGTTGGGCCGGCCAGCCTGCTGTTCGATTTCAATGCTCAGGCCAGCAACGGCAGCACAGAGTAAGGTCGGGATGGACAGCGCTTTCATCGCGCGGCTTGGCTACAGCTTCCGCGATCCGCGCCTACTGCGGCAGGCGCTGACCCACCGCAGTTTCGGGACGCCGCACAACGAGCGTCTGGAATTCCTTGGCGACAGCGTCCTGTCCGTCGCGCTGTCGTCGCTGCTGTATGACCGTTTCCCCGCGTGGTCTGAGGGCGAGCTATCCCGGGTGCGGGCGAATCTCGTTAATCAGTCCGCGCTGGCTGAGCTGGCTCAGGGGTTGCAACTCGGGCCGGCGTTGTGGCTGGGCGAAGGAGAGCTGAAAAGCGGTGGGCGGGAGCGCCCCTCCATCCTGGCAGATGCTCTGGAGGCGCTGCTTGGCGCCATCTTCCTCGACGGCGGGCTGTCGCCGGCTCAGGAAGCAGTTGCGCGCTTCTACTCCCCGGTGCTGACCAGCCTCGATCCGAAGACCTTGGGCAAAGATCCCAAAACCCTGCTGCAAGAGTGGCTGCAGGGGCGAAAACTTCCGCTACCGCTCTATCGTGTATTGAGTACCAGCGGGGCTGTACACGCCCAGCAATTCGAAGTCGAGTGCGCAATTCCCGCCCTCGACATCACGGTTAGCGGCACGGGCGGTAGCCGTCGACTCGCCGAACAGGCCGCAGCCCGCGAAGCCCTGGACCTGGCCTCCCGCCGCATCTGAACCGGACGTATCCCATGCAAGACGTGACCCCCTTTCATACCGGCTTTGTGGCCATTGTTGGCCGACCCAATGTCGGCAAGTCGACGTTGCTGAACCATCTGGTCGGCCAGAAAATCAGCATCACGTCCAAGAAGGCGCAGACGACGCGGCACCGCGTGACGGGCATCTACACCGATGCTGGATGCCAGATGGTGTTCGTTGACACGCCGGGGTGGCAGACCAAACATCAGAGTGCGCTCAACCAGGCGATGAACCGCAACGTCACCACAGCACTGGCTGACGTTGATGTGGTGCTGCTGGTCATCGAGGCCGGTCGCCTGCTCAAGGAGGACCTGGATGTGCTCAAGCGTATCCCGTCCGGGCTGCCCGTCATCCTGGTGGTCAACAAAGCCGACAAGCTGGAAGACAAGAACAAGCTGCTGCCTTTCCTGGAGACAGTGGCAAAGGAGCGCGATTTTGCCGCGCTGGTACCGGTCGTGGCCAAGACGGGCCAGAAGCTCGACCTGCTGCTCAACGCCATTCGCCCCTTGTTGCCCGAAGGCGAAGCGATCTACGACGAGGACATGGTCACGGACCGCAGCGAACGGTTCCTGGCCGCGGAAATTGTTCGTGAGAAGATTTTCCGCTTCCTCGGAGACGAACTGCCCTACGCCATGGACGTGGTGATCGAGAAGTTCGAAGAGGAAGGTCGCCTGCGGCGCATCTACGCGGCGGTGATGGTCGACAAGGCCGGTCAGAAAGCCATCCTGATCGGCAAGAAAGGCGAGAAGCTCAAGCGGATCGCCACCGAAGCCCGGTTGGACATGGAAAAGCTGTTCGACGGCAAGGTGTTCCTGGAAGTCTGGGTCAAGGTCAAGAGTGGCTGGGCGGACGACACCCGGGCACTGCGTGAATTCGGCTACGAGTAAGGCATGACCCAAGCGGGGCGCGTCGATCTGGCGGACGGCTGCGTCCTGCATAGCTATGCCTATCGCGAAACCAGCCTGATCCTGGATCTGTTTACCCGCGACCATGGCCGTTTGAGCGTGGTGGCGCGCGGGGCTCGCCGGCCCACTTCGTCTCTGCGCACCGTACTGCTCCCTTTCCAGCCCTTGCAGCTCTCCTGGTTTGGCAAGTCGGAGCTGAAAACCCTGCACAAGGCGGAATGGGTGGGCGGCGTTCGGATGCTGGCCGGCGAGGCGCTGATCTGTGGCTACTATCTCAACGAACTGTTACTCGCGCTGCTTCCCAAGGAAGACCCAACGCCTGCCTTGTTCGAGCACTATCTGGCGGCCTTGTGGCGGCTGTCGCAAGGTGAGGCCTTGGCGCCCGTGCTCCGGGAGTTCGAGCTGACGCTGCTGATGCAGACCGGGTACGGCCTGACGCTTGACTGCACCGCCGACGGAGAACCGGTGCAGAGTGGCCGTGTTTATCGCTACCGTTTGCAGACCGGCGTACTGCCACTTTCCGCGCCAATGATGCCCGGTGATCTGGAGCTAGCCGGCGCAACATTGCTCGATCTGGTGGCGCGCCGATTTGACGAGCCGCGTACACTCAATCAAAGTCGTGCGCTGATGCGCTACCTGCTGGCAGAGCTGTTGCCCGATCGGGCATTGACCAGTCGTGATCTCCTCAGCCAGCTGCACCGGGCGGGCTGACAGATCCGCCCGAACCCAGAATTCGCACCGAGAACCGATCGCATGAAGCTTGGCGTCAACATTGACCACGTGGCCACCTTGCGCAATGCGCGCGGTACCCGTTACCCGAGCCCCGTCCAGGCCGCTCTCATCGCAGAAGAGGCCGGTGCGGACTCCATCACCCTGCACCTACGCGAGGATCGCCGTCACATTCGAGACGACGATGTCGCGGTGATGCGGCAGGTCTTGCAGACCCGGATGAACCTGGAAATGGCCGTCACCGACGAGATGCTGGCCCACGCCCTCAAAATCCGGCCGCAGGACGCTTGCCTGGTTCCTGAGCGTCGCGAAGAAGTGACCACGGAAGGCGGCCTCGACGTGATCCGGCACTTTGACCGAGTCAAGGCGTTTACTTCCGGGCTGGCAGGCGAGGGGATCCGCGTGTCGCTGTTCATCGACCCTGAACGGGATCAGCTCGACGCTGCAAAGGCGCTGGGAGCCCGGGTGGTAGAGCTGCATACCGGCCGCTACGCCGATGCGGAACAGGCCGAGGAGCAGCAGGCTGAACTGGCTCGCATCGTTGATGCCACCCGGCACGGTACATCGATCGGTCTGGCCGTCCATGCCGGGCATGGTCTCAACTATCACAATGTCCTGCCGGTGGCGGCTATCCCTGGTTTGCAGGAGCTCAATATCGGCCACGCCATTGTTGCGCACGCCGTGTTTGTCGGTTTCGAGCGCGCAGTTCGTGAGATGAAGGCGCTGATGGTCGAAGCCCGTCGACATCTGCCCGTTGCGTGAGCGATTTCCCGTGATCTACGGCATTGGTACCGATATCGTCGCGACGGCCCGCATCCGTACCGCGCTTGAACGTCATGGCGCTCGGTTTGCCGAACGTGTGCTGGCCCCCACAGAACGGGAGGCCTGGCAGGCTGCGGAGCAGCCAGTACGGTTGATCGCGAAACGCTGGGCTGTCAAAGAGGCATTTGGCAAGGCAGCCCGGATTGGTGTGCGGGCGCCCATCACGCTGCAATCCATCTGGCTGACTCACGGCCTGCAAGGCGAACCTATCCTGGCCTGGGATGACGAGGTTGGTGTCTGGCTGGCGGAGCGGAGGATCGTTCGCGCGCATGTCTCACTGAGCGACGAGGCGGACTACGCCGTCGCCTATGTCATTCTGGAAGGGGAGGGGGCGTGAGTTCCGAACAAGCCATCGCGGCAGTCGAGCTGCCACTGGGCCCGGTCTGTGTCGATCTGGCCGGTCCGGAGTTGACCGATGGGGAGCGGCGGCGCCTGCGGCACCCGCACGTCGGTGGCGTCATCCTGTTCTCGCGCAACTATCGCTCGGTGGCGCAGCTGTGTCAGCTCACCCGCGAGATTCGCGCCCTCCGGAAGCCGGAGCTGCTGATTGCGGTGGACCACGAAGGGGGGCGGGTCCAACGGTTCCGGGACGGCTTCACGCGGTTGCCCCCCATGGCCGAACTAGGGCGGCAGTGGGAGGCAAACCCGGTAACGGCACGTCAGTTGGCTGAAAGAACCGGCTGGGTGCTGGCTGCCGAATTGCGCGCCAGCGGCGTGGATTTCAGTTTTACGCCAGTGCTGGATCTGGACTATGGCAGTTCGCCGGTGATCGGCAACCGGGCTTTCCACCCCGATCCAAAGGTGGTTACCGAGCTGGCGCTGGCGCTGTTGCGTGGCCTTCGCCAGGCGGGGATGCACGCCTGCGGCAAACACTTCCCCGGCCATGGTTTCGTCACACTGGATTCCCATCACGCGATTCCCGTGGACGAACGTCCTTGGGATGTTCTGCAGGAAGCCGACCTGGTGCCGTTCCGCAGGCTGGTGGACAACGGCCTGGAGGCGGTGATGCCGGCCCATGTCATCTACCCGAAGGTGGACGACCGCCCGGCTGGCTTCTCTTTGGCGTGGTTGCAGCAGGTATTGCGCACGCGGCTCGGATTCCAGGGCGCGATCATCAGCGATGCGCTGGATATGGCTGGCGCGGGCTTCGCGGGTGACACCATTGAGGCACGGGCTGAAGCCGCGCTCAAGGCCGGGTGCGATCTGGTGCTGGCCACCAACCGTCCTGACGAGGCGCAACGTCTGCTGGAAAAGCTCCACTGGACGGTGAGTCCCGTCACGCTGGCTCGTCTGGCGCATCTGCACGGGGAGCCCGGTGCGATGGACTGGAACGCACTGGCAAGCGATCTGGATTTCCAGGCGGCCCGCCGGGAAGTGGCTGCGCTGGCAGGAGAGGGCGATCCTGCCAGGTGGGGCCCCGATGTCGGGGAAGTTCCGGCCTGACCTGCGTATTTCGATCTGGAAATGAACAAGGCCACCTGATTCAGGTGGCCCTGTTGCTTGAGCTGCTTGTTGTTTGAACCGTTTACGCTTAGCGCTTGACGGTCAGATCGCCGCTCTGTTCCGACAGGTACGCCGCAACATCCTGGATGTCCTGCTTGGTCAGGCTGCCAGCTTGCGGAGCCATCAGCGCGTTCTTACGGCTGCCTTCCTTGTAGCTTTGCAGCGCATGGACGATATAGTCCGCGTACTGGCCAGCCAGCTTGGGGAAGGCCGGGCTTTGGCTCTTGCCGGCATCACCGTGACAGGTGGTACAGGCGGCGAGCGGTCCGCTCTTGTCCTTACGGGCGGTCGATTTGAACAGGACTTCGCCTGCGGCGGCGTCACCACTGGCAAACGCACTGACGGACAGCAGGGTGCCGACGAGGCCGGCGGTGAGGAACAGCGCTTTCATCGGTCGTGGTCTTTCCGGTTTACTGTTTGGCGTAGTAGGCGGCCAGATCCTGCATGTCCTGCTCGGTCAGGCTGGCGGCAATACCGTTCATGCTCGGATGGCTGCGGGAGCCGTCCTTGTAACCCTTGAGGGCGGCCACGATGTAGTCAGCGTGTTGGCCCGCGATCTTCGGGACCGGATAGACCTCCGGGAACGCGGTGCGGTAGCCCTGGATTCCATGGCAGCCGATGCACATCGAATTCTTCAGCTTGCCTTGTTCGGGGTTCCCCGCCGCGAAAGCCGCACCGGCCGCCGCGAAAAGGCCCGCCGCGATACCGCCCCACTGCAGCAGTTTATTCACGGTATTCCTCTGTTATTCGTTGTGTAAGGTTTGATGGGCCGGTAACGGCCAGCCGCGAAAATGTAACGGCTGCCTTGATCTAGCGCAACCTAATCATGATTGTGCATTGCAATACCAGATGATCAGGAAGCGGCAAAGTTCAGCAGGCGGGTCCGGAACTCGCACAGGATGTGAGCGGTGGCACCCCAGATGAAATGCTCCCGGTAAGTGATGGCTGGCAGGTCGGCCGTCAGTCCGCGTCGCTGCAGGCGGAAGTAGGTCAAATAATCCCGATTGAGCAGGTAGGGCAGGGGGAGCTCAAATACCGCGGCGACTTCCTGCGGGTTGGGTTCGGGGCGGAATGGTTCTTCAATCCAGCCCACCAGCGGCTTGACCTGGTAGCCGCTGACCGTCGGCAGCGGAGACAGCTCTCCAATCGGCCGGACCAAGTTGGGCAGGAGCCCGATCTCTTCATTTGCCTCCCGGGTGGCGGTCTCCCAGGCGCTGCGGTCCCCGGCTTCGGCGCCGCCCCCCGGCAGGCTGATCTGGCCCGGATGATGGCGGAGGAAATAAGGCCGCTTGGTCAGCACGATGCTCAAGCCACGCGGTCGCCAGCGCACCGGCAGCAACACGGCGGCTTGCCGCACGGCCAATGCGGGGTCGACGAAGGGATGTTCCAGCACCGATTGCTCGGACGGGGTGGCCAAGGCTGCGGTCAGGCGGTCGGCAATCCGTCGGGGATCGGCATAGTCAAGGGTGAGCCAGTCGTTCATGCGGGAGTGGCGGGCAGAGGCGTAGACAGCAAAGTATACGCGATCCGCGCCTTTGACCGACCGGTCAGACGAACTCCGTAGATACCGCAAAACCTCGCTTTTCCATTGATTGAAAAGGCAAAAAACGATAGAATTCTGCGGTTAAGAACTGCTCGCACGGGATGGGTCGAGAGGCCCGTCCCGTTCGTTTAAGTGGGGGCCGCAATCGCCCTCCTAGGGGTACCTCAACCCCTGCTGCAGACTTAAGACCCATTCACAGGAGCAATCTGTGCCGCAACCTCTGCCCGCCATCCTCGCGCTCGCTGACGGGACGGTGTTTCGCGGTGTCGCGATCGGTCACTCTGGCGTCACCGTCGGCGAAGTGGTGTTCAACACCGCGCTGACCGGCTACCAGGAAATCCTCACCGACCCCTCTTACAGCCGTCAGATCGTTACCCTGACCTATCCGCATATCGGCAACGTCGGCGTCAACGCCGAAGACTGCGAATCCGGCCGCGTCTACGCCGCTGGCCTAGTGATCCGCGATCTGCCGCTGACCGTGTCCAACTTCCGGTCCGAACAATCGCTGTCCGACTATCTCAAGGTCAATCAGGTCGTTGCCATCGCTGGCATCGATACCCGTAAGCTGACCCGTCTGCTGCGCGAAAAAGGCGCTCAGAACGGCACCATCATGGCCGGTGACATCGACGAAGCCAAAGCCATCCAGATGGCCAAGGACGCGCCAAGCATGGCCGGCCTCGACCTCGCCAAGGTCGTCACCACCGACAAGTCGTATCCCTGGGCCGAAGGCGAATGGCGCCTCGGCGAAGGGTTCTCACAGCCCAAGGGCAAGTTCCGCGTCGTGGCGTACGACTACGGCGTGAAGCGCAACATCCTGCGCATGCTGGCCGAACGCGGCTGCGACGTGACCGTGCTGCCGGCTACCGCCTCGGCGGAAGAGGCGCTGGCCCTCAATCCGGACGGCATCTTCCTATCCAACGGTCCTGGCGATCCGGAGCCCTGCGACTACGCCATCAACGCCATCCGCCGCTTCCTGGAAACCGGGATCCCGGTGTTCGGCATCTGCCTTGGCCACCAGTTGCTGGCCCTCGCGTCCGGTGCCAAGACCGTCAAGATGAAGTTCGGTCACCATGGCGCCAACCATCCGGTGCAGGATCTCGACAGCAAGCAGGTGCTGATTACCAGCCAGAACCACGGCTTCGCAGTCGATCCGGCCACGCTGCCTGCCAATGTCCGCGTGACGCACATCTCGCTGTTCGACGGCACGCTGCAGGGGATCGAGCGCACCGACGTGCCGGCGTTCAGCTTCCAGGGCCACCCAGAAGCCAGCCCTGGTCCGCACGACGTGGCTTACCTGTTCGACCGGTTCATCAAGCAGATGGAGGCGCGGCGCTAAGCGCCCGTGCCGGCGGAGACGACCATGCTGGGACTCACCGATCTACCGACATACGTGCTGGGCGTGGTGTTCATCATCCTGTTGCCCGGTCCGAACTCGCTGTTCGTGCTGTCGGTGGCAGCCCAGCGTGGTGTGAAGGCGGGTTTTGCTGGTGCAAGTGGTGTCTTTGTCGGGGATACGGTGCTGATCACCTTGACCTCGCTCGGTGCCGCCAAAGTGCTGACGACTTTCCCGGTGCTGTTCTTCGTGCTCAAGTCCGCAGGTGCGATCTACCTCGCGTGGCTTGGCTTCAACATGTTGAAGGGAGCGCTTGCCCGCTGGCGCGCTTCGCATGAACAACAGGCGCCGGTGCAGGTCGATGCGACCGCCCCGTTCCGCCGCGCGCTGGTCATCAGCCTGCTGAACCCGAAGGCCATCCTGTTCCTGCTGTCGTTCTTCATCCAGATCGTCGACCGCACCTATCCCTACCCGGCACTGACCTTCATCGTGCTGGGCGGCATCATCCAGATCGGTAGCGTGCTGTACCTCAGCACCCTGATTCTGAGCGGTGCCCGACTGGCGGAAAGTTTCCGCCGCCGCCGCCGGTTGACTGCAGGGCTTAACGCCGGTGTCGGCGCCCTGTTTATCGGTTTTGGTGGCAAGCTGGCCACGACGAGCCTGAACTGAACGACGACCGCAAAAAGTTAGACTGACGAGAGACGCAATGCCCAAGCGGACAGACATACAAAGCATTCTCATCATCGGCGCCGGCCCGATCATCATCGGTCAGGCGTGCGAGTTCGACTACTCCGGCGCGCAAGCCTGCAAGGCGCTGAAGGAAGAAGGTTACAAGGTCATCCTGGTCAATTCGAACCCGGCGACCATCATGACCGACCCGAACATGGCCGATGTGACCTACATCGAGCCGATCACCTGGGAGATGGTCGCCAAGATCATCGAAAAGGAACGCCCGGACGTGATCCTGCCGACCATGGGTGGCCAGACCGCGCTGAACTGTGCGCTGGACCTGTGGCACCACGGCGTGCTCGAGAAGTTCGGTGTGGAAATGATCGGCGCCAAGCCCGAGGCCATCGACAAGGCCGAAGACCGCCAGAAGTTCAAGGAGGCCATGACCAAGATCGGTCTCGGCTCCGCCCGCTCCGGCATCGCCCACTCGATGGCCGAGGCGCTGGAAGTGCAGGCTCAGGTCGGTTTCCCGGCGATCATCCGTCCTTCCTTCACCATGGGCGGCACCGGCGGTGGTATCGCCTACAACATCGAGGAATTTGTCGAGATCTGCACCCGCGGCCTCGACCTGTCCCCCACCCGCGAGCTGCTGATCGAAGAGTCGCTGCTGGGCTGGAAGGAATACGAGATGGAAGTGGTCCGCGACCGCGCGGACAACTGCATCATCGTCTGCTCGATCGAGAACCTCGACCCGATGGGCGTCCACACGGGCGACTCCATCACCGTCGCGCCGGCCCAGACGCTGACCGACCGCGAATACCAGATCATGCGCAACGCCTCGATCGCTGTGCTGCGTGAGATCGGCGTGGACACCGGCGGTTCCAACGTGCAGTTCTCGGTCAACCCGAAGGACGGCCGTCTGATCGTCATCGAAATGAACCCGCGCGTGTCGCGTTCCTCGGCGCTCGCCTCGAAGGCCACCGGCTTCCCGATCGCCAAGGTCGCCGCCAAGCTGGCCGTCGGCTACACGCTGGATGAGCTGAAGAACGACATCACTGGCGGGCTGACGCCGGCCTCCTTCGAGCCGACCATCGACTACGTGGTCACCAAGGTGCCGCGTTTCGCTTTCGAGAAATTCCCGCAAGCCAACGACCGTCTGACCACCCAGATGAAGTCGGTGGGCGAGGTGATGGCCATCGGCCGCACCTTCCAGGAGTCGCTGCAGAAGGCGCTGCGTGGCCTCGAAACCGGCAAGTCCGGCTTCGACGAGATGACCACCGAACGCGAAGTGCTGGAAAAGGAAATCGCCGAGCCGGGCGCCGAGCGCCTGTGGTACGTGGCCGATGCCTTCCGCCTGGGCTACACGATCGAAGAGGTGTTCAACCTCTCCAAGATCGACCCGTGGTTCCTGGTCCAGATCGCCGACCTGATCGAGGAAGAAAACTCCCTCGCCGGCAAGAGCGTGGACGAGCTCGACGCGGACACCCTGCGCCGCCTGAAACGCAAGGGTTTCTCCGATCGCCGTCTCGGCACGCTGCTGGGTACCGATCAGCATCCGGTCCGCAAGAAGCGCCATGCGCTGGGCGTGCGTCCGGTCTACAAGCGGGTCGACACCTGCGCGGCTGAGTTCGCCACCAACACCGCCTACATGTACTCCACCTATGAGGAAGAGTGCGAGGCGCAGCCGACCAACAACAAGAAGATCATGGTGCTGGGTGGCGGCCCGAACCGGATCGGTCAGGGTATCGAATTCGACTACTGCTGCGTGCATGCCGCCCTGGCGCTGCGCGAAGACGGGTTCGAGACCATCATGGTCAACTGCAACCCTGAAACCGTCTCCACCGACTACGACACCTCCGACCGCCTGTACTTCGAGCCGCTGA
>CBIHQA010000080.1:0-11115 GCA_966211475.1 uncultured Neisseriales bacterium | reverse complement strand
TCGCCAAAGCGGTCGGCATCGGCGGCGGCGCCCAGGCCCAGCGAATCCAGCACCAGGATGATCGCGCGTTTCATCTCACGTACTCCCGTTACCCGTCGGGCAACTCGCACTGTGGGAGCGGCTGAAGCCGCTCCCACACAAAATCAGCTCAGCTCAAATTCAGCTCAAGTCGGCGGCGGTAATGCGCTTGTAGACCACGGGCGTATCGGCCGCCGGACCATCACCCAGAGCGATGGCTTGGCGCACAGTCTCGGCAGCGGCTTCCCATTCCGCTTCGCTACGGGCATGGACCACGGCCAGCGGCGTGTCGGTCGCGACCGCTTGGCCCAGCTCCACGAAGCCCGACAAGCCCACGCTGTAGTCCAATTTGTCAGCTGCGGTACGGCGGCCACCACCCAGCCCGACCACGGCGAGTCCCAGCTCGCGGGTATCCATGGCGCTCACCACCCCGGCGCGACCGGCATGGACCGGCTTCACCACCGGTGCGGTGGTCAGGTAAGTATCGTACTTCTCGACGAAGTCGGCCGGGCCGCCCAGCGCCGCGACCATGCGGCCGAACAGGGCGGCCGCGGCACCGCTATCCAGCGCTGCTTGCAATTTGGCGCGGGCAGTGGCCACGTCCGGCGCCAGGCCGCCTGCCACCAGCATGTCGGCGGTCAGCGCCAGCGTACATTCATGCAGCCGGGCCGGCCGTTCCTCGCCGCGCAGGTAGCGCACCGCCAGCCGGGTTTCGATGGCATTGCCGGCGCAGGGAGCGAGCGGCTGGTTCATATCGGTGATCAGCGCGCTGGTCTTCATGCCGGCACCGTTGCCTACACCGACGATGGCGCGTGCCAGTGCCTCGGATTGCGCCAGCGTCGGCATGAAGGCGCCGGAGCCAGTCTTCACGTCCATCACCAGCGCCGATAGGCCGGCCGCCAGCTTCTTGGACAGGATGGAAGCGGTGATCAGCGGGATCGACTCCACCGTGGCCGTCACATCGCGAGTCGCGTAAAAGCGTTTGTCGGCCGGGGCGAGGTCGCCGGTCTGGCCGATGATGGCTACGCCGACTTGCTGCACCACGCGGCGGAAGGTGTCCTGGTCCGGTTGGGTGGTGTAACCGGGGATCGCGTCCAGCTTGTCCAATGTACCGCCGGTGTGGCCGAGGCCGCGCCCGGCAATCATCGGCACCACGCCGCCACAAGCGGCGACCATCGGGCCTAGCATCAGCGACACCACGTCGCCCACGCCGCCGGTGGAGTGCTTGTCCACCGTCGGGCCGGGCAGGTCCAGGTCGTCCCAGCGGCAGACCCGGCCGGAGTCGCGCATCGCCAGTGTCAGCGCTACCCGTTCGTCCAGCGGCATGTCGTTGAAGAACACCGCCATGCCGAAGGCGGCGATCTGTCCTTCGGTGATCGAGCCGTCGGCGATGCCCTTCACGAAGAAGCGGATTTCGTCGCCGCTTAACGCCTCGCGGTCGCGCTTCTTGCGGATGATTTCCTGTGGCAGGTACATGGTCAGTAGCCCTTGGTATCGGACGTCGCGCCGTGGCCCAACGTCGCGAGCAGGTTGTTCAGCAGGCTGGAGGCGCCGAAGCGGAAGTGTGCCGGGGTAGCCCAGTCCGCACCCAGCAGCTCATCGGCCAGCGCCAGGTAGGCGGCCGCTTCCTCTGCAGTGCGCACGCCGCCGGCGGCCTTGAAGCCGCATTGGCCACCCTGCTCGCGGATGACCTCCAGCATGACGCGTGCCGCATCCAGCGTGGCATTCACCGGAACCTTGCCGGTGGAAGTCTTGATGAAATCGGCGCCGGCCTTGATCGATACCAGGCTAGCAGTGCGAATCAGCTCAGCAGACTTCAGTTCGCCGCTCTCGATGATCACCTTGAGCGGCACATCGCCACAGGCGTCCTTGCAGGCGGCTACCAGCCGGGCGCCCAGCTTGTCGTCGCCCGCCATCAGCGCGTGGTAAGGGAACACCACGTCGACCTCGTCCGCCCCATAGGCGACGGCGGCGCGCGTCTCGGCCACCGCGATGCCCACATCGTCTCCGCCCGCCGGGAAGTTGGTCACGGTCGCCACCTTGATCTGCGGCGTGCCTTGTTCGCGCAAGGCCTTCTTCGCATGCGGGATGAAACGAGGGTAGATGCAGATGGCGGCCACGTTCCCCGCCGGGCTGTGCGCCTGGCGGCACAAGGTGAGCACCTTGTCGATCGTGTCGTCGTCGTTCAGAGTGGTGAGGTCCATTAGATGCAGCGCACGCTGCGCGGCGGCTGCCAGGTCGACCTGGGGGGCGGTCATGGGAAGGTTCTCCGGGGAAGCGGGTAGGGGTGAACCTACCGGAAGGCAAAATTGTCAACAATTTGACGGCGTGGTGTCAACATTGCTGATCGGGAGGTGGGAGGATTGCTCGGCGATACGCTGGAGAACACCTTCCAGGTTTTGGAGGAGGTCGTTGTTCCAGACGCGGAGGATGCGAAAGCCTTGGCTGCGTAGCCAGTCATCTCGGACTTGATCGCGGGTGGGATTGTCTTGATGCTGGCCGCCGTCGAGCTCGATGACCAGACGCACGTCCAGGCAGACAAAGTCGGCAACATAAGGTCCGATGGGATGCTGCCGCCTGAACTTCAGGCCAAGCAGCCGGCGATTTCGCAGGTGGTACCAGAGATGCTGCTCGACGTCGGTCGAGTGGCTGCGAAGGTGACGGGCAAAGGTGCGCTTGTCCACGGTGCTTCCCCCTCACCCCCAACCCCTCTCCCACAAGGGGCGAGGGGAGGAAGGTCGCATTGACATCAACGATAAGCGCGATGGCTCTAGCCCCTCTCCCCTCGCGGGAGAGGGGTTGGGGTGAGGGGGCGGGCTCAGAGGAGCACCAGGTTATCCCGATGAATCAACTCCGGCTCATCGATATAACCGAGAATCCCTTCGATCTTCGCCGTCGGCTGCCGCAGCAGCTTCAAGGTCTCCGCACTCGCATAGTTCACCAGTCCCCGTGCGATCTCAGCGCCATCCGGTGCCAGGCAGGTGACCACGTCGCCGCGGCTGAACTCCCCGCCGACGGCGGTCACGCCGACCGGCAGTAGGCTGGCCCCGCTGCGCAGGGCCTTCACCGCGCCTTCGTCCAGTGTCACCGCGCCCTGCACCTGCAGGTGGGCCGCCAGCCATTGCTTGCGAGCCGCCAGGCGGGACGTGCCAGCATTGAATTGGGTACCGATCGCCTCGCCCTTCGCCAGCCGCGTCAGCACATTCGCTTCGCGCCCGCAGGCAATCACCGTCGCCGCCCCGCTGCGTGCAGCCCGCTTGGCGGCGATCACCTTGGTGTACATGCCGCCGGTGCCGACGTTCGAGCCCGCGCCGCCCGCCATGGCTTCCAGTTTCGGGTCGCCGGCCACCACTTCCTGCAGTAGCACCGCACCCGGGTCCTTGCGCGGATCGGCGGTGAACAGGCCCTTCTGATCGGTCAGGATCACCAGTGCGTCGCCATCGATCAGGTTGGTGACCAGCGCGCCCAGGGTATCGTTGTCGCCGACGCGGATCTCGGAGGTCGCAACCGTGTCGTTCTCGTTGATGATCGGCACCACATGGTGCGCCAGCAGCGTCAGCAGGGTGGAGCGCGCGTTGAGGTAGCGGGTGCGGTCCGCCATGTCCTCATGGGTGAGCAGGATCTGGGCGGTCTTCAGGCCGTGGGCGGAGAACACCCTTTGGTAGCCCTCGATCAGCCCCATCTGGCCGACGGCGGCGGCGGCCTGCTTCTCGTGGATCATCGTCGGCCGCTTGGTCCAGCCCAGCCGCTTGATGCCCTCGGCGATGGCGCCGGAGGACACCAGTACCACTTCCTTGCCGAGCTTGGTCAGCGCGGACAGTTCCTCCGCCCAGCGCGCCAGCGCGGCGTGGTCGAGGCCTTTGCCTTCGTTGGTGACCAGACTGCTGCCGACCTTGACCACGATGCGGGTGGCGGTGGCGATGACCGATTGCATGCGAATTTCCTCCTGGAACCGGCCATTATAGCGGCGAAGGGCCGGTTCCTGATTCACTCGAACCCGCTTTCGGTGCTGCTCTCTAACCAGGGTATCCCTTCCGTCTGGTGTATTGAAAAGGAGGAATCCCATGCCTTATAACCGGATCAGCGATCTGCCTGATGGCGTGCGTGACAATCTGCCGAAGCATGCGCAGGAAATCTATCAGTCGGCTTTCAATAGCGCCTGGGAGGAGTATCACCATGAAGAGGAGCGTGCCCATCGTGTGGCGTGGGCGGCGGTGAAGCATGAATATGAGAAGGATGAGAAGACGGGGAAGTGGGTGAAGAAGCCCACCCGGCATTGAGTGCCTCGTAGGTTGCTGCACTCGTGGTTTTTTGCGCTGCCGCGCGGTTTGATTTCCATGCAGGGTCTCGCCCCTGCAGGCGAGATTCTTTCTTTGCGCCGCCAAAGAAAGAATCCAAAGAAAGGCGGCCCCTACGCCGCGCCCGCCCGATGGGCGGGTTCCCTGCGCTACTCGCTCAAGCGGGCGGCGGACCAACTCGCCCTGGTGGCCCACACAAAGCGTGGGCCACTGCGGAGCTCAAACACGGTCCGCCTTTTCTCCCGCTTGAGCTGCGTTGCTCGGCGCTTGCAAAGGGGGGGCGTTGCCCCGGCTGTGCGCTTCGCGCCCTGCGCCCGATGAGGCGAGATGAGCGGTATGCGTAGGTTGGTGTTGAGCGAAGCGAAGCCCAACAAATCCCGGTCTTCACGGTTCTCCATGCGGGGTTCGCTTTCGGCTGGCGCCTCCCCAACCGAAACCCCCTACGCCCGCCGCCCCACTTCCATCTTCCGCCGCGTCTGCAACAGCGGCGGCGCCCAACCCTCACCCGGTCGCTTCTTGCGCGTCGTCAGCGTTAATTCGGACGGTTCGAAGATATTCACGTTGTGCGTGTTCGGGCTGGTGATCAGGTACTGCGCCTCGGTCGCCTTCAGGAAGGCGCCGACCCGGTCGATGTTGAAGATGTCCAAGTGGGCGAACGGTTCGTCGATGAACACGAAGCCGCTTGGGCGGTCCTCGTTCATCATCAGGCCGATCAGCAAGATCAGCGACTTCATCACTTGCTGGCCGCCGGACGCTTCGCCGTCGTTCAGACCCATCATGCCCTTCTGGTCGAAGTTGAACTTCACCGTCAGGCCGGCCTGGGCGAGCACCAGGTCGTCGTTTTCCAGGGGTGGCGTGTCGGCTTCCACCTCGATGCCGGCGAGGCCGCCCAACCGCTTGATGTTGCGGCCGTAGTTGCGCACCGTACTCTTCAGCTTGTTGATGTAGGCGGCGCGTGCGTCTTCGGTCAGGTCCTTGGCGCGAACCAGCTGGATCGAGATCGCGTTCATCTGCGATTGGCGCTCGTTGAACAGCTGGCGCAGCTTGTCCCGGCGCAGCAGCACAGTGTCGTCGGTGATCCATTCACCGCGGGCGAGGCCGGTGTCGAGCCGCTCGCGCTCATAGCGAAGCTGGGCGGTGGCGGTGGCGACGTCCGGGTAACGTTCGGCCAATTCGGCGCGGGCTTCGGGTTTCAGCCAATCGGCCGGCATGCCGTGGCGGGTGCGGCGCAGGTCGCTGATCTGCTCCCGTACGCTGCCGCGACGGACAGCCAGCAGGCGGCGGGCGTCCAGCCACAGGGTTTCGGCCTGGCCGAGCTGGGCGACCAGCCGGTCGAGTTGCTTGTCGAGTTCGCGCCAGGCGTCGCGCTCCAACTGGGTGACCTGCTGGGCGGTGGCGAGCGCCTGGCCGGCTTCGGCCACCTTCTCGGCGGCGCCTGCGATGGCGGCTTCGGCGGTGTCGAATTCGGCGGCTCGGGCGGTCAGCAACTGGGCGGCGGTGACGCCTTCCAGCATCTGCATCAGCGGCGCCAGGTCCTGCTGCAGGCGGCCGCGTTCGGTTTCCTTCTCCACCAGTTGGCGGTTGACGTCCGACAGTTCGCGGGTCACCGCTTGCTCGCGGGCTTTCTTCACGCCCACGCCGAAGTGGAAGTCGCGCGCTTCCACGCCGATGTGGCGGGAGCCACGCCGCTCCTTGAAGTAGCCGTCTGGCGTGATCCAGTCGCCGCTGACCCGCTCGCCTTCCTGCACGGTGGCGACGCGGCTGACGCGGTTCAGGCTGTCGGCCACCCAGTCCGGCACGTCGGCGGTGAAGCGCACCACTTCGGCCAGGGTGCCCTTGCGGGCTGGGGCTGGCGCGCCGCGCTCGTCAACAATGAAGTGACGGTAGCGCAGCCGCTGGCCGAGTTCACGGGCACGCAGCCGGTCACCGGGGCGCTTGAGCAGCACCACAAAGCGGTGGGCGCGCAGCATGCCTTCGACGGCGGCCTGCCATTTCGGGTCGCTGACGTCGACCACGTCCAGCAGCAGGTCGTGGCCGATGCCGTCGCCGTCCAGCGCGCGACGGAACTCCAGCACATCGCGCGGCAGCGGCAACTGGCCGGTCTGGGCGAGCGCCGCCTGGGTGGTAGCCAGGTCTTCGCGGCGGATGTGCAGCTCGGACAATTCGCGGTCCAGCTGGGTGATCGACCGCTTGATCTTGGCGGCTTCCTCGGCGGTCGCTTCGGCGCCGGGGTGCTCGCGGGCCCGTAGTTTCAGGCGTTCGCGTTCGTTCAGCAGGCTGCGATGGCGTTCGGTCTCGCTGTTCAGGCGCGAGAACTGCTCAATGGCGGCCCGTTCGGTGGATTCGGCCTGCTCGACGGCTTGCCGAGCGGTGCGCAGGCGTTCGGTGAGCTCCGCCTGCTCGTCCTTGATGGCGCCGACCTGGTCCCCCGCGCTGCGGATCGCGGCCCAAGGGGTGCGGTACTCGTGCCACTTCTCGCCGAGGTCCTTCTCCTGGTTGCCCAGGCGGACGCGTGGCAGCACTTCGCTTTCCAGCTTCACCAGGTCGTCGGACAGGCGGCGCCATTCCAGGAATTTGTCAGCACGCTGCTCGGCGGTGAGCACCTCATGCTCCAGCGCAGTGAGGCCACGGTTGAGCTCTTCCAGCTCAGCCTCGACCTTACGCTGTTCTTCCTTGGCTTCGCTGTAGTGGTCGAGCACCGCCTTGTCACCGAACACCTGGAACACCAGGTCGAGCAGCGCCTTGGGCGAGTATTCGCACAGCTTGTCGGTGTCGCCCTGCTCCAGCGCCAGCACCTTGGCGATGGCTGGGGTCAGGCCAGCCTGTTCCAGCCGGCGGCGGTATTCCTGCACGCCCAGCCATTCGACTTTGCCGTCGGTGTCTTCGTCCAGCGCCACGTCGCCCTCGGCGATCGCGTACTGGCGCATCCAGTCGCCGCCTTGCTTCTTGATGCGGCAGAACAGGGTGACCTGCTCGGTCTGCATCGGCCAGAAGGGGTAGGGGAACAGGCCGCTGGTGCGCGGGTTGGCCACCACGCCGCGCAGCCAGGCGAACGGCGACTTGTTGTTGCGCACATAGCGCTTGTAGTCGCGACGGCCGGAGCAATCCAGCGCCAGCATGGTGCGCAGCGCGTCCAGCAGCGTGGTCTTGCCGGAGCCGTTGGGGCCGATGATGGTGACGATCTGCGCATCCAGCGGCACTTGCACGCGCTGCCAGAAGTCCCAGTGGACCATCTCGATTTGCTGGATCCGGAACATCAGGCGTCTTCCTCGCGGGTGTCTTCGTCTTCATCGTCGGCGTTCGCGCTGCCCGGCACCTCGGACGGCAGTTCCACGCCGGCCTGGCGGATCACGTCGCCCAGCGCGCCGTCGATGATGCGGGGCGCCAGCTTGCTGTAATCCAGCACCAGGTCCAGCAGCGGGCCTTCCAGGATCTGGCGGTTGTGGCGGCGCACGAAGCCCAGCCGCGCCAGCAGGCCCAGGTTCATGGCCAGCCGCGACTTGCCACCCAGCAGGCGGCCGAAGTCCGCCACCAGCGCATCTTCCGATACGCCGCTGGAGACCTCCTCGCCGGTCGGCATCGGCTTCTCAGCGCCGAACAGGTCAGCCTGGTCGGCCGCTTCCTTATGGCGGCGGGTGTGCTGGCGTTGGCGCTTGGGCAGTACGATCAGCGCCCACAGCACCACCAGCAGCGCCACCGCATCGCGCGGCAGGCCTTGGTTATTGGACAGCCACACATCGCCATGCCCGAACACGGCGGACTCCTGCTTGGGCAGCAGGGCGACGGTGATGTGCTCGGCGTAGGGATTCTCCAGCAGCGTCAGACCGACGGCGGCCAGACGTTCGTCCAGTTCCTGCCGGAAGCGTTCGTCGGTCAGCGCGCGGCGGGCCAGCGGGTCGGTACGCGGCAGCACGCGGTGCGCCAGCAGCCGGGAGGTCAGATTGGCCAAGGGGTCGTTCATGCGTCCTCGGTGGAATCAGCTAGGGTGATCGACGGCAACCGGCCAGGCCGGGCGCTTGTCGGACAGTCGTTATTCGGTTGCCGCATTCAGGGGCGGCAAGGGGGTCAGGGTGCCGCGGCTCAGGCTGGCCACCTTGGGGTGGTCCGGCAGCATCTCGATGCTGCCGTCGCTCGACAGAACCAGTGGCAGCTTGGCGAGCTGGGCCACCACGCTCTGGTCGGCGGCGGTTTCCGGGTCGCCCAGCAGGGCGAGCAGGGACAACCGGTAGGCGGTGGTGGCGTAGTCGTCGGCCAGCACCGCCTGCGTGAGGTCGGCTGGCTCGGTGATGGCGAACAATTTCTCGTACAGACGTTCCGCTGCCAGCAGGCGTTCCACGGCCGGCGCGTCGGCATCTGGCGCGACGGTGGCGCTGGGCAAGGCTTCCTCGACCGTCTGCAGCCGTTCGCGGTCCACCAGTTCGAATTCGGCTACATCCAGCAGTTCGTCGGAGGTGACGAAGATGGGGTCGATCAAACCAGGCAGATCGTCCGCGGCCATCGAGGCGAGTTGCTCCTGGTCGCGCGACAGTAGCCAGGCCGCCACGTCGCGGGTGGTCAGGCCGGAGTTGCCCAGGTGCACTCGCTGCTGCTGCAACTGCGCCAGGCGACGCTTGAAGGTGCCGGTCAACGCCAGCATGCGGCTTTGCGCCAGCGAGATGGCCTGGGCGGTCTGCACCAGCTCGGCGGGCTGCTCTTCCTCGGTGTAGATGGTGCGGGCGACGGCAGTGGCCTTCTCGACGCTGACCCACACCCGGTCCAGCCGGCTCTGCGCAGCCTGGATACGGAACTCGGATTGCGACTCCAGCGCGTCGGTGAATTCCTGGTAGAGCTTGTTGAGGCCCGCCAGCAGGTGGCGTAGCGCCTCGATCGACACCTTGCCCACCGCCTGGCCGGCGGCGACCTGCGAGGTGAGATAGTCCAGTTCCTGGTCCGGGTCCTGACTGAAGGTCAGCAGGGTGGACAGCGACGCGAGCGCGGCCCGCGCGGTATCGGACAGCTCGTACAGACTGGCGTCAGCGTCCCACACCAGCAGTTCATGTTCGCGCAGCCGGCCCAGCACGGTATCCAGCTTCACCGGGTTGACGTAGGCGAAATGCTGACGCAATTCCTGCGGCGACCAGCGCGGTGCTTCGGCCCGACCGCCGATCTCGCGCAGCACCATCAGGCGGATCAGCACCTCGTCCTCGCCACCGCGGAACAAGGCGATGAAGGCATTGAGCAACGGCTTTGCCCGCACCAGCGGACTCAGCATCGGCAGCTCGTCCGGAGCAAGGTCCGTCAGGAAAAACTCGGCCAGCGAGGGGGATAGATTCATGCCGTGTCAGAAAAACAAATCGCCCGGCATGATACCGGGCGAGCGGTGGGTCACCAAGGGCCGCGCGGCGGATGAAGGGCTGCCGGGCAGGTCCACCGTGCTGGTCCAGCCTGCAGAAGTCAGAACTTGTGAAAAAATTCGTAGCGAGCGGCCCTGAGCTTGGTCCGAGAAGCGCAGCCGTACTGAGGTACGGTGAGCATCGCAGGGCCGAGATCGGGTCGCGCAGTAGAATTTTTCACAAGTTCTCAATCCTTGGTCGGGTCGTAGACACGCTCGGCCGGCTCGACCGGTGCCGCCTCTTCTTCCTTCGCGCGGGGACGGACCTCGTCCAGATAGTCCATGATGGCGTAGGTGAGTTCCCGGCAGTGTTCCCCGGTCAGTCCGGAAATCGCAAACCAGCGCTTTGCGGACGGATCGAACGGCGCCAGCGGATCGGGGTTTTCCGGCCAGTCAAAGCGGGACAGGAAGTCGCGGACGCGCTCCTCGCGTTCGTCTTCTGGGATCATGTCCAGCTTGTTCAGGACCAGCCAGCGCGGCTTGTGGTACAGCTCTTCATCGTACTTGCGCAGCTCTTCGACAATGGCCTGGGCTTCGCGTACCGGGTCGGTGCCTTCGTCGAACGGTGCCAAATCCACCAGGTGCAGCAGCACGCCGGTGCGCTGCAGGTGCTTGAGGAAGCGATGGCCGAGGCCGGCGCCTTCCGCCGCCCCTTCGATCAGGCCGGGAATGTCGGCGATCACGAAGCTGCGCTCGTGGTCGATACGGACCACGCCCAGGTTGGGATGCAGGGTGGTGAAGGGATAGTCGGCGACCTTCGGGCGGGCGGCGGACACCGCGCGGATGAAGGTGGATTTTCCGGCATTGGGCATGCCCAACAGGCCGACGTCGGCCAGCACACGCAGTTCCAGCATCAGCTCGCGCTGCTCGCCCTGCTCGCCGTTGGTGAACTGGCGCGGCGCGCGGTTGGTGGAAGACTTGAAGTGCAGGTTGCCGAGACCACCCTTGCCGCCGTGGGCCAGCACGGCGGTTTCGCCGTGGTGGGAGAGGTCGGCGATGGTTTCTTCGGTTTCGGCGTCCTTGATGACGGTGCCGACCGGCATCTTCAGGTAGACGTCTTCGCCGCCCTTGCCGTAGCAGTCAGCACCGCGGCCGTTTTCGCCACTCTGGGCTTTGTAGCGGCGGACGAAGCGGTAGTCGACCAGGGTATTCACGTTTTCGTCGGCAATGGCGTAGATGGTGCCGCCACGGCCGCCGTCGCCACCGTCCGGACCGCCCTTGGGGATGAATTTCTCGCGCCGCATGCTGGCGCTGCCATTGCCGCCGTTTCCGGCGTGCACTTCGATGCGGGCTTCGTCGATGAACTTCATGGTTGGGTCCGGTTTGGCGGTCGTATTACCGCCGGTGTTCTTTGTTTAGCGCTTTGCGCGGCGAAAAGCATTTACTTGCCGGAGTTCGTCCGGCAGGCCGACTCACTTTCTTTGCTTC
>CBIHQA010000079.1:0-11159 GCA_966211475.1 uncultured Neisseriales bacterium | reverse complement strand
TTCCTGGTGCCGATGCCGGAGCGCAGCCCCGCCATCCTGATCGCCCAGCACATGCCGGAGATGTTCACCAAGTCCTTCGCGCAGCGCCTGGACGGCCTGTGCAAGATCCACGTGAAAGAGGCCGAGCATCGCGAGCCTGTGCGTGCCGGCTATGCCTACGTGGCACCCGGGCATTCGCACCTGCTGCTGGTACGCAGCGGCACCCAGTACGTGATGGAGCTGAGCTCCGGCCCGCCGGTGAACCGGCACCGCCCCAGCGTGGACGTGCTGTTCCGGTCCGCCGCCAACGTGGCGGGGGCCAATGCGGTGGGCGTCATCCTGACCGGCATGGGGCGTGACGGCGCGCAGGGCTTGCTGGAAATGCGGCAGGCGGGCGCCTATACCTTTGCTCAGGACGAAGCCAGTTGCGTGGTGTTCGGCATGCCGAAGGAGGCGATTGCCTTCGGCGCAGTGGACGAGGTGGTACCGCTTGCGCAGATGGCGGAGCGCGTGCAGGCCCAGCTGGGCCGCCCCGCGAAGCAAAGCGAGCGTGGATAGTTCATAATCCATACGCCAAATCAGTCAAAACGCATGCTGTGCGGGGCAGGTGGCAAGACGGACCATGCTGCCGTCGTGATATAAGACGGGCTGGGCCAGCGGCACCGCCGCCTGCAGGGGGATGGCCAGCAGGGTGGCGGGCGGGAACGCCGGTGCGTCCTTCCGGGTCGATCCTGCAGCAGGATGCACGAAGCGGCTGCTCAAGGAGAACAACGATATGCAATCGAGCTACGTAGTGAACGGTGCGGTCGCGACGGTGTCGCTTGCCGGCCGCTTCGACTTCAATGCTCACCGCGATTTCCGCGAAACGGTGGACAAGGTGCTGGCCGAGGCCGGCGTCCGCCAGTTGCGGCTGGATTTCCGCCAAGTGGATTACATCGACAGTTCGGCCCTCGGCATGCTGATGCTGCTGAAGGAAAAGGCCGACAACAGTCACAAGCAGGTGACCCTGGCCAACTGCACGGGTACCGCCCGGCAGGTGCTGGAGATCGCCAATTTCAGCAAGCTGTTCGTGATGGAATAGGCTGGTTGCCCCTCTCATGGACGACGCACGTCAGCCTCTGAGCCTGTTGGTCGTCGACGACGACCGCATGATCCGCCTGCTGCTGCGGCGGTTCATCGAATCGCTCGGCCATTGTGTCTTCGAGGCCGGTAGCGGCGAAGAAGCGCTGATCCGGCTGGAAGAAACCCGTCCGGACATCGTACTGATGGACATGGTGATGCCGGGCATGGACGGCCTCACCGCCGCCCGCGAAATCAAGAACCGCGTTGGCGAGCGCTGGGTGCCGGTGATCTTCCTCACCGCGCTGGATTCCGATGCCGACCTGGTCACTGCGCTGGCACAAGGCGGCGACGACTACCTGACCAAGCCGGTCAATTTCCCGATTCTCCGCGCCAAACTGGCCGCCTTCGGCCGCAGCGTGGCGCTCAACAAGCGGGTGCGAGAGCAGGCCATCGAACTGGCCCGCTACCAGGACCGCTCGATCGAAGAGCAGCGCGTCGCGCAGTACCTGATGAACCGGATCGTCAACGCCGCCAAGCTTGACGACCCGATGCTCGAATCCTGGCTGTCCCCTGCTGAATTCCTGTCCGGTGACCTGCTGGCCGCCGCCCGCACGCCGGGCGACGTGCTGCACGTGATGCTGGCCGACGGCGTGGGCCATGGCCTGACCGCCGCGCTGAATGTGTTGCCGGTCACCCAACCGTTCTATTCGATGACCGAGAAGGGCTTCTCGGTGGCCGAGATCGCCCGCGAGATGAACCGCCAGGTGCGGCAGGTGCTGCCGCGCGACCGTTTCATCTCCGCCGCATTGGTCGCGGTGGACCTGCTGACCCGCCGTATCGAGATGTGGAACGGCGGCATCCCCAAGGTCTGGTTGTTCGACCGCGGCGGCAAGCCGATCCACGCCTGGCCGTCGCGCCATCTGCCGCTGGGCATCCTGCCGGAAAACCAGTTCGAATCCCGCACTGAGTCCTACACGCTGACCGAACCGGGCCGCTTGATGATGTGTTCGGACGGCCTGATCGAGGCCGAAGCTGCCGACGGTGAGCCCTTCGGCAGCGAACGGTTGATGGACGTGGCCCGCCACGCGCTGCCGGGGCAGGAGCTGTCCGCCGTGCGCGATGCGGTGGTCGATCACCTGGGTGGCCGGCCCCACCATGACGATATTTCGCTGGCCTGGATCCGTTGCGATCCGGCACTGGCCGATGCACGCACCGCTGCGCCCGAGGATGGCGAGGACAACAGCATCGAGCACGGCTGGCGTCTGTCGCTGACGTTGGGCGCGGCGGAGCTGAAAACGGTACATACCGTGCCCTTGCTGATCCAGGTGCTGGATCAGTTGCATATCACCCGCCGGCAGCGCTCCGAAGTGTTCCTGATCCTGTCGGAGCTGGTGTCGAATGCGCTGGAACATGGCCTGCTCGGCCTGAATTCCACCCAGAAGGAAGCGCCAGAAGGCGTGGACCTGTACTTCGCGGCCCGAGAGCGCGGGCTGGCGGAGCTGACGCATGGCGAAATCCGCGTCGACCTGGCCGCCACCCGCCATGCCGGTGAGCCGGTGCTGGCGATCACCGTCAGCGATACCGGCAGGGGCTTCCATTCGCCCGACAGACTGCCGGACGCCAGTGCACTGACCGACGGCCGCCGCAGCGGCAAGGGGTTGGCGCTGGCGCGGGCGTTGTGTACCGACATGCGCTTCAACGAGGCGGGCAACGAGGTGTCGGTGCTGTACCCGCTGACCCATCGCCGCAGCCCGCTGACGGTGCAGCGCTGACCCGTCTCCGGGTTATATCCGGTTCAATTCAGGTATTCGAAGAAGCCGGTGACCACCTTGGTTACCCCGTCGGTCATGCGGGCGGTGTTTACCGCCTGCTCCGCTTCCTCTCGTGTCACCAGACCCATCAGGTAGACCACGCCGTTTGCCGTCACCACCCGCACATGCAGGGGCGACACTTGCGCTGCATTGAGCAGGCGCAGGCGAACCTTGGCGGTGAGATAGCTGTCCTGTGCCCGGGAAGGGAAGCTGAGCGACGGGCCGATCATCAGCTCGTTGAAGGTATCCCGGATGTTCGGCATGGTGCGCGCCAGCTTCTCCACCGCCGCCCGGGTGGTTTCGTCCGGCACGTAGCCGGTCAGCAGCAGGGTGCGGTTGTAGCAGGTGGCGTTCACCTGTACCTCGCTCGCCGGCATCTGCTCGTACAGCCGTGCGGCGATCTTCAATTCCGTGGTGCCGTCATCGAGCTGCGCGCCGAGACTACGGCGATCCATGCTGGCCATCACACCGGTGGTGATGCCATTGGTGACGAGCGAGGAACAGGCGGAAAGCAGGGGCAGGCTGCCGAGCAGCAGCAATAGCAACAGGCGGCGGGCGCCGCATCGCAGGCTGGACGAAAGGCAGGAACGGATCATGCCGGCCGGGGCGAAGGGTTTGGTGCGGCTATGGTACGCGGGTTTTCGAAGAGGCTGGGCATCTTTCGAACCCCGTTCCGCCGGATCGGCGGGTTAGCCAGCGTGGAGGCGACGACCCCGACTGAATGAACGGAAGCAGGCAGCCGGCGTGGCCGCCCCCTACTGTTCACCCGCCGGGATGACGGGGCGAAACCGGATCAGTCGAGATATTCGAAGAAGCCGGTGACGACCTTCTTCACGCCTGCGGTGGTGCGCGCTACTTCGGTAGCATCCGCCGCTTCCTGGCGCTTGAGCAGGCCCATCAGATAGACCACGCCGTTCTCGGTGACCACCTTCACATGTGTCGGCGAGAACTTGTTGGCGTCGAGCATGCGACCCTTCACCTTGGTGGTGATGTAGGCGTCGTTGGCGCGGGCGGAAGTGGTGGTCTGTGGGCCAACCACCAGCTCGTTGAAGGTCATGCGCACATTCGGCACGCCGCGGGCGATGCGCTCGACCTCGGCCTTGGTGGCGTCGTCCGGCACCTCGCCGGCCAGCAGCACCTGGCGGTTGAAGCTGCTGACGTCGACGTGGATGTTGTCGGCCGGGAATTTCTCGTCGATCCGGCTGTTGATCTTCTGTTCCAGCGTCTTGTCTTCGAGCTGGGCGCCGACGGTGCGCCGGTCGGTGGCGGCCATGGCGCCGACAGCGACGCCGCCTGCCACCACCGGGAAGCAGCCGGACAGCAGCGGTGCGGTGAAGCTGGCCAGCAGCACGGCGGCCAGGGTCTTGCGGGACACGCCCGGCAGGATCTTCGTCATTCTTCGACTCCTAACAACAGACAATCGACAGCGTCGCACAGCGCGTTCGACAACAGCGCGTGGACTTCGCTTACCCGGGCGGCCCGTCCGTGGGGCACGCCCAGCAGGATATCCTGATCGGCCAGCACTTCTTCCAGCGAGCCGGCCTGCTCGCCGGTGAACGCGATCACGCTGATGTCACGCTCCCGGGCGGCCTCTACGGCGCGGGCTTGCGACAGCATGCGGTGGTCGTCGCAGAACAGCAGCAGCAAGTCGTTGGTGTGGCCCAGTGAGCGGACCTGACGGGCGAACACTTCCTCGCCGCCTTCGTCCTGCACGATGCCTGCCATGGTGGCCAGGCTGGCGCCGAGATTGACGGCCGCCAGGCCCGGACGTTCCATCTCGAAGCGATGCAGCAGGCGGGCGGTCATCCGTTCGGCGTCCGGCGCGGCTGACCCCAGCCCGCCGATCAGCAGCTTGCCGTCCTGCATCACGCATTCGACGATGCGTTCGGCGGCAGCGGCCAGCGGGGCGGACAACAGATCGCGGCAGGCTTCGACCAGCGCCAGGTGTTCTTCGATGTGCTGTTCGATGCGGGTAATCAGGTTCATACGGGGAACATCCTGGAACCCGGCCCGGGCATGCACCGGCGAACCGGCAATACCGTTGAGACCGTTTTCCGCGAGGGGGTGAGGCCGTGTCGCCCGGGCAAAGTTCCGAGGCGACAGCGTAGCCTGCGGTGGCTTAATCCGCGCTGAACGCGTCTTGCAGCCAGACAGGCGCGGCAAGCCTACCATCAAACGTGACCACGTCAAACCGACAGGGCGGCGGGGAGCGATAGCGAGTGAGGTATTGCTGCGCGGCCAGCAGCAGGCGCTGGCGCTTGGCGGCACCGATGCTCTCGATGGCACTGGCGAAACGGGTGGCGGCGCGGGCCCGCACTTCGACAAACACCAGCGTGGCGCCGTGCTGCATCACCAGATCCAGCTCGCCATAGCGGCTTTTCACGTTGCGGTCGAGCAGGCGCAGGCCCTGCGTTTTCAGGTAGTCCGCCGCGCTGTCTTCGGCCGCCGCGCCGCGGGCCTGGCTCACGGCGTCAGCACGACTTCGTCGTTGCGTACCTCGGCGGCCGGCAGCTCGCGCTGGAACACGCCATGGTCCAGCGTCAGCTTGCCGGTGACGCCGTCGAGTTCCACCGGCTCGCCCGGCTTGGCGGCCAGCAGTTTTTCCGCCAGGCGCCAGGCGTCCACGCCCAGCGCGTAGGTGCGGTCGTCATTCGGTGCCAGCGGCTTGGGGTAATGGGCGTAGATTGCCACTGCGGCATGGTCCGGCTGCAGCAGCCAGGGCATGTCGATGAAGTGCAGGTTGCGCAGATCTAGGTTGGCCGGGGACTTCAGGCGGCCGGCGTAGGCTTGCGAGGTGGCGTAGATCGGCAGGTCGGCCGGCAGGTAGGGGCGCAGCAGGCGGGTCTGGCGAGCGTCGGCCGCCACGAAGAAGCCGTCGCAATTGCATTGCGATGCGGCCGTGCGCAACGTTGCGTAGCTGGGCTTGGCGACGGGCAGCGACAGCGGGGTGGCGATGGTGCCGCCCAGATGCTGCCATTCTTCCGCGAAGGCCTTCTGCACGCGTTGTTCCAGGGTGGCGTCGATGGCCACAGTGGCGATGTTCTTCAGCCCGGCCTGCCAGGCGCGTCGCGCCACCTGACGTGCTTCTGCCTCGGCGGACAGGTTGAACAGGAATAGTTGCGCGGGCGGGGCGGTATCCAGGGTATTCAGCGCCAGCGTAGGCAGAGTCAGCGCGTTGCGTTCGACCAGCAGGCGGATGCCGGGCCGCGACAGCGGGCCCACCACCAGCCTGGCGCCGGCAGCCTGTGCCTGCTTGTAGGCGGCCAACAGGTCTTCGCCGTCGTCGGTGGTCGGGTAGACGATATAGGGCAGCGCGTCCTTGCCGGCCTGCTCGGATGCGGTGACGAATCCGGCCTTCACCAGATCGGCTGCCGGCCCCAGGGTACGGGACTGCAAGGGCAGGATCAGCGCCACATGCGGCGTCTGCGCCATCGGCGCGGGGGCCGGTGCCGGAGCCGGCGCAGAGGCGGCCGTCTCTTCGGCCTGGCTGGTCAGGGCCAGGCCCAGACCGTATAGTAGGACAACGAAATAACGCAAGAAGGCGAACACGTGCATTCTCTTAAGGCCGGCCAAGGGTGCGGGACATTATATGTAGTCGCCACGCCGATAGGAAATCTGCATGACTTGACCGAACGGGCCGCGACACTGTTGAAGAATGCCACGTTGGTCGCGGCGGAGGATACCCGTGTCAGCAAAGTGCTGCTCAATCACCTCGGCGCCCGCCCGGCCATGGTACCCGTCCATGAGCACAACGAGCGCGAGGCGGCCGACAAGTTGCTGGCCCGGCTGACCGCTGGCGAGGACGTGGTGCTGGTGTCCGATGCCGGCACGCCGGGCGTGTCGGACCCCGGTGCGCGGCTGGTGGAGGCGCTGCATCGTGAAGGCGTGCCGGTCTCGCCGATCCCGGGCCCGTCTGCTGCCGTGGCGGCGATTTCCGTGGCCGGGTTCACCGGCCCGGGCTTCCGGTTTGTCGGCTTCCTGCCGCCCAAGCGCAATGCGCGCCGCGAAGCGATAGCCGCCCTGGCTGTCGACCCGGTGCCGCAGATCCTGTTCGAGGCACCGCATCGCGTGCTGGAATGCCTGAGCGATCTGGCCGAGGTGCTGGGGGAGGATCGCGAAGCGGTGCTGTGCCGCGAGATCACCAAGACCTTCGAAACCATCAAGCGCCTGCCGCTGGGCGAACTGCGCGACTGGGTGGAGGCGGACGCCAACCAGCAGCGCGGCGAAGTGGTGCTGGTGCTGGCCGGTGCGCCGGCGGTGGAGCGTGACGAGGCGCTCGATCCGGCTGCCGAAAAAGCCCTGACCGTGCTGCTGGCCGAGCTGCCGGTGAAACAGGCGGTGGCGCTGGCCGCCCAGCTGACCGATGCGCCGCGCAACGCGCTGTACCAGCGGGCGCTGGCCCTGAAGGCAGAGGGCTGAGATGTCGCTAGCCGTATTGCATGCCCGCGCGCTGGCCGGGATGGAGGCGCCGCCGGTGACGGTGGAAGTGCATCTGGCAAACGGGTTGCCTAGCTTCACGCTGGTTGGCCTGCCGGATACCGAGGTGAAGGAAGCGCGCGACCGCGTCCGTGCTGCCATCCAGACAGCGGGGTTCGAATTTCCGAGCCGTCGGATCACCGTCAATCTGGCACCGGCGGATCTGCCGAAGGAATCCGGTCGGTTCGATCTCCCGATTGCGTTGGGCATCCTCGTCGCCAGCGGGCAGTTGAAAACCGATCTCCTCGACCATCTGGAGTTCGCTGGGGAGCTCGCGTTGACCGGTGCATTGCGGCCGGTGCGCGGAGCCTTGGCCATCAGCCTGGCCGCAACGGCTGCGGGCCGGGCCTGTGTGTTGCCGCGCGACAACGTCGGCGAGGCGATGCTGGTGGATGGGGCGACCGTCTGGGCCGCTGACTCCCTGCTGGCAGTGGTAGCCCATCTGCTGGGGCGGCAGTCGCTGCCGGCGGGCGAGCGGCAAGAGGCCGTGGCGCCGGAGTTGTATCCCGATCTGCTCGAGGTAAAGGGGCAGGGGCCGGCCAAGCGGGCGCTGGAGCTGGCTGCGGCCGGTGCGCATTCACTATTGATGGTCGGGCCGCCGGGGACTGGTAAGTCGATGCTGGCGCAGCGTCTTCCGGGCCTGCTTCCGCCGATGAGCGACGGCGAGGCGCGAGAGGCGGCGATGGTGCAGTCGCTGTCCCATGGCGGATTCCGGCGTGAACATTGGCGGCACCGCGCGTTTCGCGCCCCGCATCATACGGCTTCCGCTGTCGCCCTGGTCGGTGGTGGTAGTGAGCCGCGCCCCGGCGAGATCAGCCTCGCGCATCACGGTGTGCTGTTCCTGGATGAATTGCCCGAGTTCGACCGCAAGGTGCTGGAAGTGCTGCGGGAGCCGCTGGAGGCGGGCCGCATCCTGATTTCGCGGGCGGCGCGCCAGGCCGAGTTCCCGGCGCGTTTCCAGCTGGTGGCGGCGATGAATCCCTGTCCCTGCGGCTATCACGGGCATCCAAGCGGACGCTGCCGTTGCTCGCCGGAGCAGGTGACGCGTTACCGGGGCAAGCTCTCCGGCCCCCTGCTGGACCGCATCGACCTGATGCTGGAGGTGCCGACGGTGGCGCCGGAGCAGCTGGCGGCCTTGCCGGATGGCGAACCGAGCGGGACGATCCGCGAGCGTGTAGCCCAGGCTCGTCAGCGGCAGATGCGGCGGCAGGGCAAGCCCAATGCCCAGCTGTCGACATCGGAGATCGATGCGCATTGCCCGGTGGACGAGGCGGGGCGCAGCCTGCTGGCGCAAGCTACCCAGCGGCTCAACCTGTCGGCACGGGCCTACCACCGCGTGCTGCGGGTGGCGCGTACCCTGGCGGACCTGGCCGGCCGCGACACCTTGTCGACGGCCGATCTGGCCGAGGCGATCCAGTACAGGCGCGGTCTGTAGGCGCAACGGGCTCATGGTGTCGACAACGACGGAATCCTTCGCCAAACAAGGGCTGACGGGCTTCCGCTGAACCGGTCGCTTCGACAGGTTGACGGTGCCTCTGGCCGCTGTCCCGGATGGGCGGCAACCTAATCCGCCAATCCGGGGTCAGGACTGAGGCGTGGGGGCGGGGCCGGAAGTTCCTGCCGGGCCGCTGGTATCGGGTTTGAGCTGCTCGACGTGCTGCCGGTGGCTTTCCAGCGTCGGCAGAGTGATCGAGGCGAACTGCTTCAAGGCGGGGTCACCACCCTGTTGCGATTGCTTGCGGAACAGCGTCACCGCATCGCGATGGTCCTCCTTCTGGCTCTGGATGTAAGCGGCGTCGAAGGCACGGCCGGTCATCGCTTCCAGTCGTTTGTAGGTGGCCAGGTGGCGGTCGTCCGGCTGGGTGGGCAAAGGGATGCCCTTGTTGCTGGCCAGGGTTTTCAAGGTGTCGTTGGCCTTGCTATGGTCGGTGATCATCTGCTGGGCAAAGCCTTTCACGTCGGCCGAGGTCGATTTCTTCAGGGCCAGCTGGGCCAGCTGGACTTCGGCCAGTCCGGCGTGCGCGGCCTGGGTGACAAACTGCTTGTCGGCCTCGGATGGCGCGGCGGCCTGGGTGGTTGGCGTGCCAGCCGCGGTGGGCTTGAGGGCCTCCGGCGGGCTTTCGCCCGCAGCGGGCGTTTGCTGCTGGGCCTGGGCGCCGGCTGAAACGGCGTACAGTGCCGCGGCTGCCAGGATGTAGGGGGTACGGTTGGTGTGACGCATGGTCCGTCTCCTGTCGTGACGGGGAGGATGCCCGGATCTCGCACCATCCATGCCAGGCCTGCCAGCCGCCTGCGGTGTGCGCCGCCGGACAGCGGCTACCGTGATGAGCGGCAACATTTACAGCCGGAACCGGTAGTTTTGACGGGCAGCCCAAGGCCGACGCCAGGGCTGCCGAAAGAAGGAGATTCATGCGCCAACCCTTGCTGCTTCGCCTGATCATCGCTCCGATCGAACGCTTTACCGCGCTCTCTGCCGCCAGCGGGTTGGTGCTGCTGGCGGCGACGCTGGCAGCCCTGGTCTGGGCCAATTCGCCGGCCGCCGGGCATTACCACGATCTGTGGGAGATACGTTTGGGCGTGACATTCGGCGAGGCAGCGTTCGACAAACCGCTGCATCACTGGATCAACGACGGGTTGATGGCGGTGTTCTTCTTCGTGGTCGGGCTGGAGATCAAGCGGGAGCTGCTGGTGGGCGAACTGTCCTCGCTGCGCCAGGCGACGTTGCCCGTGGTGGCAGCAGTGGGGGGCATGGTGGTGCCCGCCCTGAGCTATGCCGCGATGAACCAGGGCTTGCCCAGCGCTGCAGGCTGGGGTGTGCCGATGGCCACCGACATCGCCTTCGCGCTCGGTGTGCTGGCCCTGCTTGGCAAGCGGGTGCCGCCGTCGCTGAAGATCTTCCTGACTGCGCTGGCGATTGCGGACGACCTGGGCGCGGTGATCGTGATCGCCCTGTTCTACACCAGCCAGTTGCACGTCGGCATGCTGATAGGGGCGGGGGGTATCGTCCTGCTGCTGGCGCTGGCCAACCGTTGGGGTGTGCATACCCCCGCTTTCTATGCGGCGTTCGGCGCGCTGTTGTGGTGGCTGGTGCTGCAATCCGGCGTGCACGCGACCATCGCCGGCGTGGCGCTGGCCTTCACGGTGCCGGCCAGTGGCCGGGTGTCGCCGGCCGGCTTCCTGGAGCAGGCGCAGCGGCTGCTCAATGACCTGGGGCAGCGCCGGCCGGAACGGCTGACGCTGATCTCCAATGCGGAAGCGCAGAACATCGTGCATGGCATCGAACAAGGTTGCGAGGCCGTCCAGGCGCCACTGCACCGTTTCGAGCACGGCCTGCATGGCTGGGTGGCGTTCGCCATCATGCCGGTGTTCGCGCTGGCGAATGCCGGCGTGGCGATCCATGCGGACGGGCTGGCCTCGCTCGACACGCCGCTGACCCGCGGGATCGTGCTGGGATTGGTGATCGGCAAGCCGCTCGGCATCGTGGGCTTTGCGCTGATCGCACGGCTCGCGGGGCTGGTGACCCTGCCGCAAGGGACGCGCTGGGGCGACCTGATCGGCGCGGGCCTGCTGGCGGGCATCGGTTTCACCATGTCGATCTTCATCGCCGGCTTGGCTTTCGGCTCGGCTGCGGACCTGGAACACGCCAAGATGGCGGTGCTGCTGGCATCGACGGCGTCTGCCGTGCTGGGGGCACTGTGGTTCCTGTTGTTCGGCCGTCGGGCGGCGTGACCGGAGTACACACGCATCTGTAAAACGGCCTTCAAATCGCCAGCAAGCCGATGGCCCGCCTGCGAGTCATCGACAACCCGCCCTCCCGCCAGAGGGTGGGGA
>CBIHQA010000078.1:0-11263 GCA_966211475.1 uncultured Neisseriales bacterium | reverse complement strand
ACAGCCACGACAGCTTCAGCATCCAGGACATCGAGGTTCAGCCCTTCGTCGTCCCCCACGATGCCCGGGAACCCACACAGTTCGTGTTCAGCGACGGACAGCATCGGCTTGGCGTTCTGACCGACACCGGACACAGCACACTCCACATTGAAGCCATGCTCAGCGGGCTCGATGCATTGATCCTCGAATGCAACCACGACAGCGAGATGTTAGCGAACGGCCGCTATCCGCCCAGCCTCAAGGCGCGCGTAGGCGGCCGCTTCGGCCATCTGTCGAATGCGCAGGCTGCCGACCTGCTGGGCAGGCTCGACTGCAACCGTCTGCAGCACCTGATCGCCGCGCACCTTAGTCAGCACAACAACCTACCTGCACTCGCCCAAGCGGCGCTCGCCGCCGTGCTGGACTGCGCAGAGGATGAGATCATCGTATCGGGACAACAGGATGGCTTCGATTGGCGAAGCCTGAGCTGACAGCCGGACCATGACGTTCGGCCTCCTTCACTCCATAACCCGTGGGCCTAGGCCCATTCCAGCCGCCGGAGTTCGGCATGCATTATCGCGACCTGCGTGACTTCATCGATCAACTGGAGCGGATGGGCGAACTCAAGCGCATCCGGCAACCAGTCTCACCCCACCTGGAAATGACCGAAATCGCCGACCGCGTCCTTCGGCAGGAAGGTCCAGCGCTACTGTTCGAGCAGCCCGACTACGCGCCAGGCGCGGGCCGCAACCGTATCCCGCTGCTGGCAAACCTGTTTGGCACCCCGAAGCGCGTCGCTCTCGGCATGGGAGCCGACGACATTGGCCAGTTGCGTGAAATCGGCAAGCTCCTCGCCTACCTGAAAGAGCCCGAACCGCCAAAGGGGCTGCGTGACGCCTGGGAAAAATGGCCGGTACTGAAGCAGGTGCTGAACATGGCCCCCAAGGAGGTAAGAAACGCCCCCTGCCAGGAGGTCGTTTGGGAAGGCTCAGAGGTCGACCTCGCCCGTCTGCCGATCCAGCATTGCTGGCCAGGCGACGTCGCACCGTTGATTACCTGGGGTCTGGTAGTCACGCGCGGGCCACACAAGAAGCGCCAGAACCTGGGCATTTACCGTCAGCAGGTCCTGGGACCGAACCGGGTCATCATGCGCTGGCTGGCTCACCGCGGTGGTGCACTCGATTTTCGGGAGCATCAGGAAGCCCATCCGGGAGAACCGTTCCCGGTTGCTGTCGTACTGGGATGCGACCCTGCCACCATTCTCGGCGCGGTCACCCCGGTTCCCGACACCTTGTCCGAGTACCAGTTCGCCGGCCTGCTGCGCGGCAGCCGCACCGAACTGGTGAAATGTATCGGCTCGGACCTGCAAGTCCCGGCCTCGGCAGAAATCGTACTGGAAGGCGTGATCCATCCGATCGATACCGAGATGGAAGGTCCGTATGGCGACCATACTGGCTACTACAACGAACAGGATCGCTTCCCGGTCTTCACCATCGAACGGATCACCACCCGGCGTGACCCGATCTACCACAGCACCTATACCGGCAAGCCGCCAGACGAACCTGCCGTGCTGGGCGTCGCGCTGAACGAAGTATTCGGTCCGATCCTACCGAAGCAGTTTCCCGAGATCGTCGACTTCTATCTGCCGCCGGAAGGTTGTTCCTACCGTATGGCCATCGTTTCCATCCGGAAGCAGTATCCCGGTCACGCCAAACGGGTCATGTTTGGCATCTGGAGCTTCCTGCGCCAGTTCATGTACACCAAGTTCATCGTGGTCGTGGACGACGACGTCGACGTTCGGGACTGGAAAGAGGTGATCTGGGCGATCACCACACGCATGGATCCTGCACGCGATACCCTGCTGGTGGAAAATACGCCGATCGACTATCTGGACTTTGCCAGCCCGGTATCCGGCCTTGGCAGCAAGATGGGGATGGATGCGACCAACAAGTGGTCGGGAGAAACGCAACGCGAATGGGGCCGTCCAATTGTGATGGACGAGTCAGTCAGCAAGCGCGTCGATATGTTGTGGGATCAGCTCGGCTTATAAGGCCGCTTATCGAAAGTACAGGGCAAAGGCAGGCAAATGAACAGCCTGCTTTTGCCAGCACTATCCCTGTAAGCACTAGGGATTTACGCCGACAAAGACGAATTTGAAGACAAACAAAAAGCCGACCCGGAGGTCGGCTTTTTGTTTTGCAACGGCCGAATTACTTGGAGGCCGGAGCTTCGGAGGCCGGGGCTTCGGCGGAAGCCGGGGCTTCAGCAGCAGCGGAGGCCGGGGCTTCGGCGGAGGCCGGAGCTTCAACGGCCGGAGCGGAAGCCACCGCTTCGGAAGCCGCTTGCTCTTCCTTCTTGGAGCAGGCAGCCAGAGTCAGAGCCAGCAGAGCAGCCACGAGAACGGATTGCTTCATTTGTTTTACCCTTGTTTAAACGTTATACAAAACCGGATTGGACAAAAACGACCGTGCTAATAGCGATAGCTGAAGCCCAGCAAACACCGCCGATCGACCGGCGAATTCTAGCACGTCTGCAAAAATGCGCTATATGTTTTTGACAATTATTCTTTAAATCCCGAGCGTGGTTGCGGTCAACGCCACAACCGACTGTTGCCAGATCGCCTCGAACAGGTCATAGATCGGTTCGGTCGACCTCGGGTCATGGCATACCAGTACGCCTCGGGGCTGACGACTATCGCCGCGGCGAATGTAATGCATTTTGTCCGCTATCAGCAAGGTTTCATTGCGAGATAATCCGTCGCCTTCCGCCCGATGCACCTCCACTTTGGTCGGAAAGCGCCGTAACTGCAGCTTCAACCGCTCGCCATAGTGGTCCGCAAACTCCGTGTCCCGCAGCACAACCCTGAGTGCTCTACCCGGTTCCGCCAGCCAGTGACCGAGCCAGGCATGCCAATCCGCCGACTCGTAAAGTGGCGAGTTCCAGCTTTCGTCGAACACACAGATTTCACGCTGCGCCAGTGGAAACAGGCGGCGCGCGGCTGGCGGGAAGGCACCAGGTTCGGTGAGCAGTTCGCGGCTCGGGTCTGGGTCCGGTAGATCAGACGGTACGGAGGAAACCATCGCAGTACACCTCGTAAAGCCAGTCGAGCACGGGCTCCGGCCAGAGCCGCGGTGACAGGCGCCTGCGGTCCGCCAGCTCCCTCAGTTCCGGATGTTGCGCGAGCGAGACAGTCGCCTCCTCGCCGTTCAGGAACAGCGCATGCCCGTGATAGAGACACATCGAACGCGGATCGAGTTCCAAGCCTCGCTCGGCGACCCGTTTTGCGAAGCTGGGCGCCGACAGGGGACGCCCTGACGGTTCGAACCAGACGTGCTGTTTAGGCTGGGACAAATAGCTGCCCAGGAAGTCCGCAACGACCGACTCGTCCCAGCGGACTTCTGACAGCAAGGCGTGACATTTTCGCAACATGGCGTTCGACAACCGTCCCGGATCGTCCTGAGGCTCCAGGTCCGGGTCCTCGTACAGACCTTCGAACTGAATCCGTTCGGCCATGAACATCAGGAACTGGCTGGCGAGCTCTTGGCGGCTGGGCACACGGAAGCCGACCGAATAGGTTGTGCCCTCGCCGTGCTGGATGCCGTGATGCGCATAGCGTGGCGGCAGGTAGAGCAGATCGCCGGTCTCCACACGGTATTCGGCTTCGAACGCCGGCGCCGCCAGGATGCGCAGCGGCGCATCGGGCAGCAGCGACTCATCGTAGTCGCGGGCGATCCTCCAGGTTTTACTGCCACCCCCCTGGATCAGGAATACATCGTAGGAATCATAGTGTGGCCCAACACCACCGCCGTCGGGCGCCCAACTCACCATCAAGTCATCCAGTCGGGCATAAGGGATGAAGGAAAACTGCTGCAGGAAGGCGTCGGCCTCTGGTTGCAGATGGTTCAGGTTCTGCACCAGCAGCGACCAGTGCGGCGAGAGGGGCTTGATCAGATCCCGACGGGTAAACGGACCGTGCTCCAGCGACCAATCTTCATCGCCAGAACGGCTGACACGGCGACTAATGACATCTGCGCGCTGCGCATATCGGCACAGACCATCGAAATCCACCAGATCCTTGAATTCCGGAAAGGCACGGGGAACGAACAGGGGCTTCTTTTGCCAGTATTCGTTGACGAAGCGTCGGGCAGACAGGCCACCCAGAAAAGACAGCGGGGCATCGAGTTTCATACGGCGATTATACGCGCTCGATAAGTTGGGCTCTCTGCTGGGCAGGCCGACAGGCGTCGAACGCGACCGCAGTGCGGATTCGGGCTAGAATGAGCGGATACGCCACGAATCCAAGCCCTTCCCTCGCCCCGCGCAAGATGCGCGAGGCTTCCTACCCAGATCAAGGATGTTGCCATGCAAATCAAGAAAGATACTGTTGTCTACGTACAGTACAAGATGCACGACGTAGGTGGCGAACTGCTGGATGAAAGCGACGAGCCGCTGGCCTACCTGCACGGCGGTTACGACGGCATCTTCCCGCAAGTGGAAGAAGCGCTGCATGGCAAGGCGGTCGGTGACACGATCAACGTAACCATGGAACCGGAATTCGCATTCGGCGAATACGACGACAGCCTGATCCGCCAGGAATCGCTGAAGGAATTCGCCAAGCAATTGGGCGTGCCCGCCAAGGATGTCGAGCTGGGCCTGATGGTCGAGGCGGAAGACGAAGAAGTCGGCGACGTGCTGGTCTTCACCGTCACCGAAATCGACGGCGACAAGCTGACGCTGGACGGCAACCACCCGCTGGCCGGCAAGACGCTGCGCTTCGAAGGCAAAGTGGTCGACGTTCGCGAAGCGACGTCGGAAGAACTGTCGCATGGCCATGCCCACGATGGGCACGAGCACGACTGAGGCGGGCTGCTTGTCCGTTTGACGGGGTTGGGAGCGTGTCCTGACGCCCGGCAAAATAGGATTGCCAGACGATGAAGGCCCCGCATTGCGGGGCCTTTTCGTTTCTGTCGCTACTTCACGAATTCACGAACCGCATCGACAGGTCGATGGCCCGTACGTGTTTGGTCAGCGCGCCGATCGAGATGCGGTCTACGCCGGTTTCCGCCAGTTGGCGGACGGTCTCCAGGGTGGCGTTGCCGGAGGCTTCGAGCTGGGCACGCCCGGCAGTACGGCGAACGGCTTCGCGCATCTGGTCCAGGGTCATGTTATCCAGGAGTATCAGCGTGACACTGCACGCGAGGGCTTCGTCCAACTCGTCCAGGGTTTCGACCTCGACCTGGATCGGTACATGGGCCTCTAGCGCCTGTGCGGCCGCGACGGCCTGGGTAATCGATCCCGCGGCGAGGATATGGTTTTCCTTGATCAGGATGCCGTCGTAGAGGCCGACTCGCTGGTTGGCGCCGCCACCGACGCGGACAGCGTATTTCTGCGCCAGGCGCAGGCCCGGCAGCGTCTTGCGAGTATCGAGAATGCGGACCGGCAAACCTGCGACGGCATCTGTATAGCGGCGCACTTCGGTGGCAACACCCGTGAGTGTCTGCAGGAAGTTCAGTGCCGTGCGCTCGGCCGTCAACATAGCGCGGGCCGGCCCGTGGATACGGCACAACCGCTCTCCGGGTGCTACTCGGGCACCTTCTTCCACCTCCCAGGACACCGTGCAGCGGCTGTCCACCTGCCGGAAGGCTTCGTCGAACCAGGGACGGCCGCACAGGACCGCTTCTTCGCGGCAGATGACGTTTGCCTGCCCGTCCGTCTCGCTGGAAATTAATTGGGCTGTCCAGTCGGATAGCCCGACATCCTCTGCAAGCGCCGCGGCGACCTGCTGAGCAATCAAATGGGGTAAGGGTGGCGCAAACATAGGTCGGTACGGTTTAGAATGGACTGCTAGGATTTTAACTCGTAGCTACCCGAATATGCGTGAGGCAGGAACAGCATGACGGCATTTCCCACCGTCGCAGTAGAGCGGTTGCAGATTGGCATGTATATCATGCTGGATCTGGGTTGGATGGACCACCCATTTCCATTCAACCATTTCAAGCTGCGTAGCCGCCAACAGATCGATACCCTGCGCTCGCTAGGTTTGAAGGAGGTCCGCTACGACCCTTCGCGCAGCGACGTGTCGCCGCTACCGGAGAATGAGCCGCCGCCGGCGGTCACGACCGCCCCTGTCGCCAGCGATCTCGAGCCGGCACTGGAAGCCAAGCGCCAGCGCGTGGAACGCCTGCAGGCGCAGCGGGCCGCGATCCAGGCAACCGAGAAAGCCCTGTTCAGTGCGGCCAGTACGGTTCGCAACCTGACGCGTAACCTGTTGTCCCGTCCCAGTGAAACCCTGAAGGAGGCGGACGCGCTGATTGGGCAACTGGTCGAGACGTTGCTGTCGAATACCGATGCCACGCTGCACCTGATGGGCGACAAGGTGCAGGGCGAAGAGATTTACTTCCACAGCCTCAACGTGGCGGTGTTGTCGATGATGATCGCCCGCTCGGAAGAGCGGCCGGACGTCGAGATCCATACGCTCGGGATGGCCGCGCTGTTCCACGATATAGGCAAAATCGAAGTGCCGGACCGCGTGCAACTGAAAACCGATCCGCTGACCCGGGCCGAACGCGACCTGATGGAGCAGCACGTCGAATTCGGCCTTCGCATCGGCAAGCAGGCAGGCCTGCCGCTGACGGTGCTGGAACTCATCGCGCAGCACCACGAGTTCGCGGACGGTAGCGGATATCCGCGGGGGCTGAAAGCAACGCAACTGCATCCGCTGGCGGCGATCCTGGCGCTGATCAACCGCTACGACAACCTCTGCAACCCGCTGGACCTGAACCAAGCCCAGACACCGCACGAGACCTTGTCGCTGCTGTTTTCGCGCGAGCGGACCCGCTACGCGGCGGAGCCGCTAAATACACTGGTGCGCAGCCTGGGGGTGTACCCACCGGGGACAGTCGTCAAGTTGTCGAATGACGCATACGGTATGGTAATGTCGGTCAACCGGTCCAAACCGCTCAAGCCGAGCATCGTCATCTACGACGCGGCCGTGCCGAAGGAAGAAGCGATCATCCTGGACCTGGATCAAGAGCCGGACGTGAACATCAGCCGGGCGATCCGGCCCGCGCAGCTCCCCCGTGAGGTATTTTCGTACTTGAGTCCCCGCAAGCGCATCACCTACTTCCTGGAGCCTGGGGAAGCTCCGCCGGGAGGCGCGAGTCTGTGAGATCACCCGTCCCCCAGGACGAGTCGAGCCAGCTACTGCTGGAAGCCAGCGAGGAATTGCTGCTGCTGGTGAACCCGTCCACCTTGCGGATTGCCGCGGCGAATCCGCACGCGGAAAGCCTGCTGGGGCTGACGGTGGACGAATACCACGGCAGCCTGATCACCGACGTGGAAACGGCCTTGCAGGACGTGTTCTTCTGGGAGGAGGTCCGCCAGGGGGACCGGCCGGAGATGAGTGCAGTGGAGGGGCTGTATCGCCACCGCGATGGCCGCCTGTTCCCGGTGGAAAAGACCGTTCGTTTGATCCATCGGGGCCGACGGCTGTGGTACCTGATCCGGGCGGTGGACATCACCCAGCGGCAAGCTATCGAAGACGAACTGGCCAACACGACGTCCATGCTGTCGGCCACGATCGAAGCGGTCGCCGATGGCATCCTGGCGACCGATCTCGGCGGTAACGTACTGCGCTTCAACCGCTCCTTCGCTCAGCTGTTCGGCTTTACCCGCGACAGCGGTAGCCTGCTAACACGGCAGGACTGGCAATCCCTGATCAAAAACCTCTTGATCGGCCCGGAAGTAGTGCTGAGCGATTGGCCTGCCTCGCTCGAACAGGCCGACAGCCCGGACGGCATCACACTGGAAACCCGCAGCGGAGCGTCAATCCTGGTGCGAACCCGGCCCCAATGGCTAGGAGGGCAACTGGTCGGGCATGTATGGACGTTCAGCCCGATTCCTGTCGCAAGCCAGGCAACATCCGACACCGCAGCCGTACAAGCGCTGCAACAGCGGATCGACGCACTTCAGTCGCAACTGAACGCCCTGCGGGCGCCCCAACCGGCAGCGGATACCGCTTCGCCGGCAGACGACCATCCCTCCGTCGCCCCAGTACCGACGGCATCCAGCCAATAAGGCCAGATTCAGTCTTTCGCGGGTTCACCTTCCGGCCGCCATGCGGCCGCCTCTGCCACGATCATCGGCAAGGCCTCCTGCGTCACACCATGGAACAAGCGTTCGGCGGGCATCAGCTTGATGTTCGGTCCGCGTTCGCATTCCCCGAGGCACGGTAGGGGCATCACCTCAACCCCTGCCTGTTGCGCCAAGGGGATCAGCGCTTTCAATAGCGACTTGCTACCCCGGGCACCACAGCTTGGCTCCCGACTGAAATGGCGGTGCTTGGTACAGACGACCAAGGTCGGTCGAGGGGCGTCAGGCAATAGCTTGTCCATATGGCATTCTACCCGCAGGACGGATCACAGGCGGCGTTCCGGCTTCACCGCAACGTGCTTGATCGGCATCAACCTGCTTTCGGATGTGGCCCATTATCGTTGAACGAGGCTTGAATTCGCCGATGGCGTTCCCACCTTCGGCTTAAGTCAACCTTTATCCGATTGCGAGGCGACCCGATGCGTTTCGACAAACTCACCACCAAATTCCAACAGGCACTCGCCGATGCACAGAGCCTGGCGCTGGCCAATGACAACCCCTACATCGAGCCCCAGCACCTGCTGCTGGCGCTGCTGAATCAGGACGATGGCGGCACGCGTGGCGTGCTGGCCAAGGCCGGCGTCAACCTCACCGTGCTGAAAAGCCAGCTGGAAGGCGCGCTGAACCGCCTGACCAAGGTCCAGGGCACTGGCGGCGAGATCTCCGTCTCCCGCGACCTGGCGAACCTGCTCAACCTCACCGACAAGGCAGCCATCAAGCGCGGCGATCAGTACATCGCCAGCGAGCTGTTCCTGCTGGCGCTGCTGGAGGACAAGGGCGACACCGGCAAGCTGCTCAAGGAAGCCGGTGGCAGCAAGCAGGCTATCGAAGCGGCCGTGGAAGCCATCCGCGGCAGCGACACCGTCAGCAGCCAGGAGGCGGAAGGCCAGCGCGGCGCGCTGGCGAAATATACGCTGGACCTGACCGACCGCGCCCGGGCCGGCAAACTGGACCCGGTGATCGGCCGCGACGACGAAATCCGCCGTGTGATCCAGATCCTGCAACGCCGCACCAAGAATAACCCGGTGCTGATCGGCGAACCCGGTGTGGGCAAGACCGCTATTGTGGAAGGTCTGGCTCAGCGCATCATCAACGGCGAGGTGCCGGAGTCGCTGAAATCGAAGCGCCTGCTGGTGCTCGATCTGGCCGCTATGCTGGCCGGCGCCAAGTACCGCGGAGAATTCGAGGAACGGCTGAAGGCGGTCCTCAACGACCTGGCCAAGGACGAAGGCAACACCATCGTCTTCATCGACGAAATCCACACCTTGGTCGGCGCTGGCAAGGCCGAAGGCGCGATCGACGCCGGCAACATGCTCAAGCCTGCCCTGGCGCGCGGCGAGCTGCACTGCGTCGGTGCTACCACGCTCGACGAATACCGCAAGAACATCGAGAAGGATGCCGCACTGGAACGCCGTTTCCAGAAGGTGCTGGTCAACGAACCGAGCGTCGAAGACACCATCGCCATCCTGCGCGGCCTGCAGGAAAAGTACGAAATCCACCACGGGGTGGAAATCACCGACCCGGCCATCGTCGCCGCGGCGGAGCTGTCGCACCGCTATATCACCGACCGCTTCCTGCCGGACAAGGCGATCGACCTGATCGATGAAGCCGCCTCGCGCATCAAGATGGAGATCGACTCCAAGCCGGAGGTGATGGACAAGCTCGACCGCCGCCTGATCCAGCTGAAGATCGAGCGCGAAGCGGTTAAGAAGGAATCCGACGAAGCCTCGAAGAAGCGCCTGGGCCTGATCGAAGACGAAATCACCAAGCTGGAGAAGGAATACGCCGATCTGGAGGAAATCTGGACAGCGGAAAAAGCGCAGGTGCATGGCAGTCAGGCGATCAAGGAAGAGATCGAGAAGCTCAAGCTGGAGATGGATGCCGCGCGCCGTCGCGGCGACTGGCAGAAGATGTCGGAGCTCCAGTACGGCCGCCTGCCGCAGCTCGAAGCACAATTGACGCAGGCTGAGGCCAGCGAAGGCAAGCCAACCCAGAATCGCCTGCTGCGCACCCAGGTCGGCGCGGAGGAAATCGCCGAGGTGGTCAGCCGCGCGACCGGCATCCCGGTCAGCAAGATGATGCAGGGCGAACGCGACAAGCTGCTGCGGATGGAAGAGTATCTGCACCGCCGCGTGGTGGGGCAGGACGAGGCGGTACGCTTGGTGTCGGATGCAATTCGTCGTTCTCGTTCCGGCCTGTCCGATCCGAACCGGCCGTATGGCTCCTTCCTGTTCCTGGGGCCGACCGGCGTAGGCAAGACCGAACTGTGCAAGACCTTGGCCGAATTCCTGTTCGACAGCGCCGACCACCTGATCCGCATCGACATGAGCGAATTCATGGAGAAGCACAGCGTGGCCCGGCTGGTCGGCGCCCCGCCCGGCTACGTGGGCTACGAGGAAGGCGGCTACCTGACGGAAGCGGTGCGCCGCAAGCCCTATAGCCTGATCCTGCTGGACGAGGTGGAAAAGGCTCACCCGGATGTCTTCAACGTCCTGCTGCAGGTGCTGGACGACGGGCGCCTGACGGATGGCCAGGGCCGCACCGTGGACTTCAAGAACACGGTGGTGGTGATGACCTCCAATCTGGGCTCGCAGCATATCCAGGCGCTGGCCGGCCAGTCCTACGAGGCGGTGAAGGCGACGGTACTGGAGGACGTGAAGAACTACTTCCGCCCGGAATTCATCAACCGGGTCGATGAGATCGTGGTCTTCCACGCGCTGGCCGCCGAACACATCCAGGACATCGCCCGCATCCAGCTGCGTGCGCTGGAAGGCCGGCTGAACAAGATGGAGATCGGTCTGGCGGTCACGCCGGAAGCGCTGGACAAGCTGGCACAGGCTGGGTTCGACCCAGTCTACGGCGCACGACCGCTCAAGCGGGCCATTCAGCAACAACTGGAAAACCCGCTGGCGAAGGAAATCCTATCGGGTCGTTTCGGCGCGCGCGACACGGTGATTGTCGACGTGGAGCCGGATGGCTCGCTGGCGTTCAAGAAGCCGAACTAAGCGACGTATACGGTCAGAACGTCGTCTCCCTCGCAACCCAGTAGCGGGGGGGGGGGCGGCGCCAGCCGGGGGGGGGGGGGGCCGCCCCCCCACCCAACAGTTGCAGGACGCCGCCCCCACCCGCCAAC
>CBIHQA010000077.1:0-11341 GCA_966211475.1 uncultured Neisseriales bacterium | reverse complement strand
TCAGGTGTGGGCCGCGGCCATCGCTGATCGCGTGCTGCATGGAGGTCTGAACGGAGGGAGCAAGGATTTCCCGCTCTTGCTTGCCGGCAGTCGATGGCAGCGAGACCAGTCCCAATAGCAGGACAGAAGACTGCACGCAACTCGTGAAGCCGCGACCCCGCCAGGCAGCGACAGCATGGCCGCACAACGCGGAGCGGCACAGCCGCGCCGTCCGCGCCATCAACCATGCCCCATAGCGGCGCAAGCTGACAAAAATTGTCACCCCAACGCTCCTGCACTCAAGCGCTGAATCTTGCCTTCAGCCAGGCGGCGGCATCGGCCACCGGCAGCTCCTGGACACTGCCATCGCGACGGGTGACGAACTCGACCACGCCGCGCTCCAATCCCTTGCCACCGATGGTGACCCGATAGGGGATGCCGATCAGTTCCATGTCGGCGAACTTCACCCCCGGGCGCTCGTCGCGGTCGTCCAGCAGGACATCGACCCCTGCGGTTCGCAGATCGGCATACAACTGATCCGCGGCAGCTTGTACCGCCGGGTTCTTGTCGGCACCGAGCGGCACCACGGCGACCAGGAACGGTGCCATCGCGTCCGGGAACACAATGCCCTTGTCGTCGAAGTTCTGCTCGATGCAGGCGGCGACGACACGCGACACGCCGATGCCGTAGCAGCCCATCTCCATGACCTTGCTTTGACCGCTGGCATCCAGATAGGTGCACTGCATCGCTTCGGAATACTTGGTGCGCAGCTGGAAGATGTGCCCGACTTCGATGCCGCGGCAGATGTCCAGCGTACCCTTGCCGTCAGGACTCGGGTCACCGACCACCACGTTGCGCAGGTCGGCGACGATGGGCTCGGGGAAGTCGCGGCCGGCATTGGCGCCGGTGTAGTGGTAGTCGTCGTCGTTGGCGCCAATCACGTAGTCGGCCATGCGGTCGACGGTGCGGTCCATGATGATGATGCCAGGGAAATTCACCGGGCCGAGCGAGCCGGGGGAGGCGCCGAAGGCGGTGCGGATAGATTCGGGCGTCGCAAAGGTCAGCGGCGCTTTCACCTGCGGCAGCTTCTCGGCCTTGATTTCGTTGAGCTGGTGGTCGCCACGAACCATCAGCAACACGGGCTTACCGTCTTCGCCGTCAACCACGATGGCCTTCACAGTCTTTTCAACCGGAATCTTGAGGAAGGTCGCCAGGTCGGCGATGGTCTTCACACCCGGCGTGTGGACGCGGATCAGCGCTTCGGCCGCTGCGGGGCGGTCAAACGCGGGCGCCACAGCCTCGGCCAGTTCTACGTTGGCGGCGAAGTCAGAGGTCGGACAGAAGGCGATGGCGTCTTCGCCGGAGTCGGCCAGCACGTGGAATTCATGCGAACCGGTGCCGCCGATGGAGCCGGTATCCGCCGCGACCGGACGGAACCCCAGGCCCAGTCGGGTGAACACATTGCAGTAAGCCTTGTGATAGTCCCAGTAGGTCTTTTCCAAGCTGGCGAAGTCGGCATGGAAAGAGTAGCCGTCCTTCATGGTGAATTCGCGGGCACGCATCACACCGAAACGCGGGCGGATTTCGTCGCGGAACTTGGTCTGGATCTGGTAGACGTTGAGCGGCAGCTGGCGGTAGCTGCTCACGTCGCGGCGCACGATGTCGGTGACCACTTCCTCGTGGGTCGGGCCGATCACGAAGTCGCGCTCGTGGCGGTCCTTGAAGCGCAGCAGTTCCTTGCCGTAGAACTCCCAGCGGCCGGACTCCTGCCAAACTTCCGCGGGCTGCACCGCTGGCATCAGCAGTTCGAGTGCGTGGGCGGTCTTGGTCATTTCGTCGCGGACGACTGCCTCGACCTTGCGCAGCACCTTCAGGCCCAGCGGCATCCAGCTGTACAAACCACTGCCCAGGCGCTTGATCAGGCCGGCACGCAGCATCAGCTTGTGAGAAATCAGCTCGGCCTCGGCCGGGGCTTCCTTGAGGGTGGACAGGTAGTACTGCGAAGCGCGCATGATGGGAAGGTGCATCCGAAAACAGGTCAGGAACCGCCTATTCTAGCGGCGGGCATATCGAATTGTCAGCGCATTGTCACCGGCAAGTCATGGATTTGTAGGGGGAATTTCGGTAAGCTGCGGCCTGAATTCTGGGGCATTTTGCCCACTGCGAGCGCAATCGCAGGGTGCCCCGTCAGGAGACCCCATGCTTTACCCCGAGTTGTTCGCCTCCCTCGAGAAAGCCCGCTGGAACATGGGCAATGACATCCCTTGGGATTCGTTCGATGCCAGCAAGCTGTCGGACGAACAGGCGCTCACCATCAAGATGAACGCCATCACCGAGTGGTCCGCCCTACCCGCCACCGAAATGTTCTTGCGCGACAACAAGGACGACAGCGATTTTTCCGCCTTCATGTCGATCTGGTTCTATGAAGAGCAGAAGCATGCGCTGGTCCTGATGGAATACCTGCGTCGCTTCCGCCCCGAGCTCTGCCCGACCGAGGAAGAGCTGCACGCGGTGCGTTTCGAGTTCGACCCCGCGCCGCCGCTGGAAACCCTGATGCTGCACTTCTGCGGCGAGGTCCGGCTAACCCAGTGGTACCGCCGCGCTGCCGACTGGCACACCGAGCCGGTGATCAAGCACATCTACGACACCCTTTCGCGTGACGAAGCCCGTCACGGCGGTGCCTATCTCAAGTACATGAAGCGCGCGATCGAGCGTTGCGGCGACCATGCCCGCGCCGCCTTCGCCAAGATCGGCGTGCTGATGGCTTCCAGCGCCCGTTCCGGCAAGCCGCTGCACCCGACCAACCTGCACGTGAACGAGCAGCTGTTCCCGGAAGACACCATCCAGAGCCGCCTGCCGGACCCGGACTGGCTGGAACACTGGCTGGACAAGCAGATCAAGTTCGGCAAGGAGCAGGAAGCCCGCGTCATTGGCGGCATTCTGCGCAACCTGTCCAACCTGTTCGACCAGACCTTCGAAACGGCGCAGCAACTGAATCAGTACCGCAAGCGCCTGGTGACCTCGCTGGCTCCGCAGTCGGGTACCGCACCGGCATGACCGCCTACGCAGCGCCGGATTTCGAACGCAAGATCGTTGCGCCGTCCGACCTGGCGGCCGCGGTTGCCCGTCTGCCGCGGCCGCTGGTGTTTACCAACGGCTGCTTCGACATCCTGCATCGCGGCCACGTCACCTATCTGGCACAGGCCCGGGCGCTGGGCGCGTCGCTGATCGTGGCGGCGAATACGGATGCCTCGGTGAAGCGGCTCGGCAAGGGGGATGATCGCCCGATCAACCCCACCGATAACCGGATGGCGGTGCTGGCATCCCTGGAGTCGGTCTCGCTGGTGACCTGGTTTGACGAGGACACGCCGCTGCAGCGCATCCTGGAAGCCCGCCCGGACGTGCTGGTCAAAGGCGGCGACTGGACGCCGGACCGGATCGTCGGCGCACCGGAGGTGATCGGCTGGGGTGGCTCGGTTCACAGCATCCCCTTCCTGTTTGATACCTCGACCACCGCGACGCTGAAGAAGATCCGCGCGCTGGGTTAATTCAACGCTCGACGATTGTCGAACGCGCAATCATGGTTTTTAGGTTGGGTTGAGCGCAGCGAAGCCCAACTTGGCGGCGTGGAAACATGGCTCTGTTGGGCTTCGCTACGCTCAACCCAATCTACGGGATCCAGCGCTCATTCGACGAGACGGCGACGGCGGGCGCATAGCCAAACGGCAAATCGTACGTTTCCGATGGGCAAAAAAGAGCCCCGGTCACAATTGCCGGGGCAAGACCTTGGTTTGAGCAAGGTACCCGCTCAGGGAGGGAAGCGGGAAGTGCCGAAGCACTCACCGCTTAGTAGCGGCCTCGCAACAAAAGTTCACTGCGCTTCGTCGATTTCGTCCGAATCGTTTTCCAGACCGGTTTCGTCGGTCTCGTAGAGCCAACCCAGGATGCGCTTTTCCGCCTCGGCCACGCCATCTTTCTTCAGGCTGGAGAACAGCTGCACGGAAACGTTCGGAAATTCGGCCAGCTCGCGCCGGACCAGGGCGAGCTGCTTTGTTGCCTCCTGGCGCGACAGCTTGTCGGACTTGGTCAGTAGCACATGCACCGGCTTGCCGGTGGGCGCGAAGAACTCCAGCATCCGCCAATCCAGCTCCTTGAGCGGGTGGCGGCTGTCCATGATTAGCACCAGCCCCTTCAGCGGCTGACGGGTCTGCAAATAACGCCCCAGCAGCCCTTCCCAGTGCTTGCGCACCGCCTCCGGTACCTGCGCGTAGCCGTAGCCAGGCAGGTCGACCACGAAACGGCCTTCGTTGAGCTGGAAGTAATTGATATGCTGCGTGCGGCCCGGCGTCTTGCTGACGAAGGCCAGGCGAGTGTGGCGGGCAAGGGTGTTCAGCGCGCTGGACTTACCGGCATTGGAGCGGCCCGCGAATGCGACCTCTGCCAGGGTATCAGGCAGCGCCTTGAGGTCGTTGACGGTGGTGAAGAACGCGAGGCTTTGCAGGCTTGCCATGGAATGTCCGTGGTGAAAAATGCGACCTTCAGTGAGGACAACGAACCCGGAACGGGCTCGTGCTGGCACGGGTCTGGAAAGGCGTCTAGAATAGCGGGTTTGTTAATATCTAGGAAGTTTGCCCGTCTTGGCGTGATTGCCCGGCGGACAGCTCCGAGAGCCTATTTCAGCGGTTCCACGCACGGAATCAGACCGTGCGGCGGCCCGACAGGGACGGTTGAAATAGGCTCTTGTGCTGTGATGTGGACTGGTGCGCGGTGCGGAAAACGCTCTGTCGCCACCGAGAAAGATCGCGGCGCGGATGAACAGGCTTTACGAACTTACCTATCCCCTCGCAAGGAGTGATGATGAAATTGTCCCGTCTCGTCGCCGGCCTGCTGATTTCGGCAACCGCGTCGGCTGCCTGGGCGGCTGAACCGGCCAAGGTCGACCCGGCCAAGGGCCAGCAGATCGCACAAACCGTTTGTGCCGCGTGTCATGCTGCGGACGGCAATAGCGTCATCCCGGCCAACCCCAAGCTGGCCGGTCAGCACGCCGAATACATCTACAAGCAGTTGTCGCAGTTCAAGGCGCCGGCAGACCCGAAGAAGCCGGAAAACTCCCGCAAGAATGCGGTGATGAACGGTGTCGCCGCCAACCTGTCCGACGATGACATGAAGAGCCTCGCCGCCTACTTCTCGTCGCAGAAGGTAAAGCCGGGTACCGGTAAGGGCAAGGAAGTGGTGGCGCTGGGTGAAAAGATCTACCGCGGTGGCATCAAGGACAAGGGCGTGCCGGCCTGTATGGCCTGCCACGGTCCGAGCGGCGCCGGCATGCCGGCACAGTTCCCGCGTCTGGGCAGCCAGAACTCTGATTACGTGGTGGCACAGATGACGGCCTTCCGCAAGAAGGAACGCCTGAACGACCCGAATCACATGATGCGTGATACGGCCGCCAAGATGTCGGATGACGAAATCAAGGCCGTTGCCGAGTACGTGGCCGGTCTGCATTGAGTCATTTGACGGACACGTCGGCGGGACGTGCTGTCGCCCGCCTGCCGACGGCTGGTGCCCTGTAGAAAGGCTCCGCTCCGGTCGATACCGCAATAGGGTGACGCGTGTCACCCTATTTTGCTTTCTGACTGGCTCCAAGCCTGCACCCGGCACCCCGGTTGACCTGGATCAAGGCGTCAATCGGCGATTTGAGCGCCAATCAGGCGTCGTTCCGACCCTTGCGCAAGCACGGGCCGGAATGCCGGCAAAGGCGATGGATTTGTCGAATTGACTGGCCCTGCCCGCGATTCGACCGAACATAGTGGTTTCTGAAAGCGGCGTCGCTTTCGGAAACATCCGCACACGGGCCCCCGCCCCCGAAGGCCCGAACACGAGACCATCGTGCGCAAGGATAGTTACGCCTCCGCTTTCTACGAGCTGATCAGCTCGATGCGCTTTGCCATCACCCTGCTGGTGGTCATCGCGCTGGCCTCCATGATCGGCACCGTGATGAAGCAGAATGAACCGTACACCGGCTATCTGGTGGAGTTCGGTCCGTTCTGGTTCGAAGCCTTCAAGGGATTGGGCCTGTACAGCGTGTACAGCGCCGGCTGGTTCGTCGGCATCCTGGGCTTCCTCGTCACGTCGACCAGCCTGTGCATCTACCGGCATGCGCCGCAATTCGTCCGCGAGATGCGCAGCTTCCGGGAGCACGCCACCCTGGTGTCGTTGTCGCAGTTCGCCCACCGGACCGTGTTGCCGAATGCACTGCCGCGCAGTGAACAGGCGCAGCGCCTGGGCAAGCTGTTGCAGGCAGAGGGCTACCGGCTGCGGGCGCGCGAAGCCGAGGAGCGGACCAGTACGTTCACCCTGCTTGCGGCCAAGAAGGGCAGCGCCCAGAAGCTCGGCTATTTCCTCGCCCACGGCGCCATCGTGCTGATCTGCATCGGCGGGTTGGTGGACGGCAACCTGTTCCTGCGGTTTGCCCAGTGGTTCGACGGCACGGTGCCGGAGACCCGCGACCTGGCGGCACGCGAAGTCCCCGCGCAAAGCCGCCTGCCGGCGAGCAACCCGACCTTCCGCGGCAATGTGACCGTGCCTGAAGGCGGCCGCACCGACGTGCTGTTCCTCAATTACCGGGACGGCTACTTCGTGCAGGAGTTGCCGTTTACGGTGGAACTGAAGAAGTTCTACGTCGAACACTATCCTACCGGGCAGCCGAAGCTGTTCGCCAGCGATATCGTGGTGACCCGCAAGTCGAATGGGAAACGCATTGTCGGCACCGCCAAGGTGAACCACCCGATCATTGTCGATGGCATCGCCATCTACCAGGCGAGCTTTGGAGATGGCGGATCGCCGCTCACTCTCGCCCGCTGGGATCTGAGCCACCCGGCCGCCACGCCACAGCCGCTCAAGGGCACCTCGATGGCCACCCAGCCGATCGACATCGACGGGCATCGTTACGCGCTGGAGTTCGGCGAATTCCGTTTTTTCAACATCGAGTCACTGGGCCAGACCGACAAGGCCAAGCCCGCCGAAGGCACCTTTGGCGCGCTACGCGGCAAGATGGAAAACGCCATGCAGGTGGTTGGCCCGCACACCACGCAGAACCTGGGGCCGAGCATCCAATTCAAGCTGCGTGACGAAGCCGGGCAGGCGCGCGAATACTTCAACTACATGAATCCCGTCACGCTGGACGGTTCGCCGTACTTCGTCAGCGGCATGCGCAGCAAGGTGTCGGACCCGTTCCAGTACTACCGCTTCCCGGTGGACCGGGACGGCAAGCTAGATACCTACATGGCGCTGCGTGCCCGCCTGCTGGACCCGGCGGCGCGGCCGGCAATTGCGGCGGCGGTTGCCGACCGCGCGCTGACCGACAAGGCGCTGGGCGAGACCTTCCGCACCAAGTTCATCGACAGCGCCGAGCGGGTGCTGGCCGGCTTTGCCGACGGCGGTTTCGAACGCCTGGACAAGCAGATTGCCGAACAGGTACCCAAGGACAAGCAGAGCGAGGTTGGCCAGATCTACCTGAAGATCCTGCAGACCGCCGCGGCAGTAGCGCTGGAGCAGGTAAAACCGGGAGCAAACGCCAACCGGGACTTCCGCTTTGTACTGGACAGCCTGGTGTCGATTGCTGCGAGCCACGACTACGGCACGCCGATGCTGCTGCAGCTGACCGGCTTCGAACGGGTGCAGGCCAGCGGCTTCCAGATTGCACGGGCGCCGGGTAAGACTTTGGTCTACCTGGGCTGCCTGCTGCTGGTACTCGGCGTATTCTCGATGCTGTATCTGCGGGAGCGCCGCGCCTGGATCGTCTGCAAGGACGGCGAAACCTGGCTGGCGATGAGCGGCAACCGCAAGAGCCTGCAATTCGAACAAGAATTTGCCGATCTGAGCGCGCGGGTCCGCAGCGCGATCGGCGAATCCGCGAAGGATGCTTGAGATGGACATCACCCACACGCTTAACCTGTCGCAGCCGTGGTATCGCCGGCTGACGGCACTCGATTGGCTGTTCGCCGCTGTGGTGATCGCGGCAACCGGCTATGCGTTCTCCCGCTTTGCCCCGCTGCTGGACGTCTACGAAAAGGGCATCCTGCTGATGGTGGCGCCAGCACTGATCGCGCTGGGCTGGTACTGGGGGTCGGTACGCTGGCTGATGGCGGTCATCGGCGGGCTGACCCTGCTGTCGATCACGCTGTACGATGGCCAACTGGCGAACGGGGATACGGCTTTCTGGCTGAAATATCTGCTGTCGAGCCAGCGCGCGATCATGTGGATGAGCGTGCTGTTCATGCTGGCCCTGCCGGTTGCCTGGGGTGCCCTGATCTCCCGCAGCGAATTCGGCTCGCAGTTTGCGAGCGGCCTGACCTGGGCAGCCATCATTGCAGGCTTCACCGGCCTGCTGGTGCGCTGGCACGTCAGCTACCTGATTTCGCCGGATGTCGGGCACATTCCGGTCAGCAACCTCTATGAGGTGTTCGTGCTGTTCTGCCTGATCGCGGCGCTGCTAACCCAGTTCTACGCGGAGCGCTTCCAGAGCCGGCAGATCCTGCCCTTCTCGCTGGTGATGATCTGTGCGGCCGTCGGCTTCCTCACCTGGTATGCGGCCGACCGCGGCGCGCAGCAGATCCAGCCGCTGATCCCGGCACTGCAGTCCTACTGGATGAAGATCCACGTACCAGCCAATTTCATCGGTTATGGGGCGTTCTCACTGGCTGCGGCGGTCGGTGCTGCCTGGCTGCTGGCGCACACCCGGATGAAGGCTTGGCTGCCGCCCGCGGCGCTGCTCGACGAGATCATGTACAAGGCGGTCGCCATCGGCTTCTTCTTCTTCACCATCGCGACCATCCTGGGTGCGCTGTGGGCGGCGGAGGCCTGGGGCGGCTACTGGTCCTGGGACCCGAAAGAGACCTGGGCACTGATCGTCTGGCTGAACTACGCCGCCTGGCTGCACCTGCGGCTGGTCAAAGGCGTACGCGGCAGCGTGCTCGCCTGGTGGGCCGTGGTCGGCCTGCTGGTGACCAGCTTCGCCTTCCTGGGCGTCAATATGTGGCTGACTGGCCTGCATTCCTACGGGGGCCTGTAAGCACACCGTCCCCTCCACACTCCCCGGTTCCTGACATTCACTCAAAGGAGTCATCATGAAGCGTCAAATCATGGGCATCACCGGTGCTGCTCTGCTGTGCGCGGCGTTGACCAGCCAGGCGGCAGTCGACCCGAAGGCGGCGGAAGCGCTGGCCAAGAACAGCGGCTGTCTGGGCTGCCACTCGGTGGACAAGAAGGTGGTGGGGCCGGCTTACAAGGATGTGGCCGCCAAGTACCATACCGACAAGACGGCGGAAGCCAAGCTGATCGAGAAGGTGAAGAAGGGTGGCTCCGGCGTGTGGGGGCAGATTCCGATGCCCGCCAACGCGCAGGTCAAGGATGCCGACGTGAAGACCTTGGTGCAGTGGATTCTGAGCCTGAAGTAAACCGCGGCCAGCACGCTTGATTCGCGTGCCGCAAACCGGCCAGCCGGGGGTTCACCGGTCTGGCCGGTTCGCATATGCAGTTCCGGGCGAGGGCGCGCCTGACGCTCTATACTTTCTGAGTGGACCGGCAAGATGCCGGTCATTCCTTAACCGGAGGTAATCAAGGCTTCATATCGGCCTTGCATCATCCCCGTTCCGTCCGTTACCCTCTTACGTTAACTTGTTGCAGTGAGACTCGCGCCATGGCAAAAAGCATGGAAAACCGGCCTCTGACGGAGCAAGACATCCTCGACTACAGCGGCGACGATTACATGACGCCGCCGCACCTGGAATTCTTCCGAGGGTATCTGTTGAGGATGAAGGAGCAACTGCTGGAAAACGCCAACGCGACCAGCCAGCACCTCCAGGAGCAGGAAGCCACCCCGGACCCCGCTGACCGTGCGACGCTCGAAGAAGAGTACGCACTGGAGCTGCGCACCCGTGATCGCGAACGCAAGCTGCTGATCAAGATCGATCAGGCCATTGCGCGCATCGATCAGGGTGAATACGGCTACTGCGAGGACACCGGCGAGCCGATCGGCCTGAAGCGTCTGCTGGCCCGCCCGACCGCCACTCTGACGGTCGAAGCGCAAGAGCGCCGCGAACGGATGAAGAAGCAGTACGCTGACTAAGCTTTACCCTCCTCCAACGGGGCCGACTCCGGTCCCGTGTTGTCTCCGTCTGTGTCTGAAAATCCCCGTGGATACATCATCGGTTTTGAAGCTGGACGCGTGACGGCTGCCTTGCAGCAGTGAGAAGAAAAAACGGGCCGTGATGGCCCGTTTTTCATGCCTGCCGATCGCCGCTCAGTGTTGCAGAATCTTGGACAGGAACAGCTTCGCGCGCTCCGACCGCGCATCCGGATTGCCGAAGAATTCGTCCTTGGTGCAGTCCTCGACGATCCGGCCCTGGTCCATGAAGATCACCCGGTTCGCGACCTTCTTCGCGAAGCCCATCTCGTGCGTGACCACCATCATGGTCATGCCTTCCTGGGCGAGTTGCACCATCACGTCCAGCACCTCGTTGACCATTTCCGGGTCAAGTGCGGAAGTCGGCTCATCGAACAACATCACGATCGGGTCCATCGCCAGCGCACGGGCAATTGCCACCCGCTGTTGCTGACCGCCGGAAAGCTGGCCGGGGAATTTCTGCGCATGCGCCTTCAGGCCGACGCGATCCAGCAGCTTCATGCCCTTCTCCAACGCCTCGTCCTTACTACGGCCGAGCACCTTCATCTGCGCCAAGGTCAGGTTGTCGGTGATCGAAAGGTGCGGGAATAGCTCGAAGTGCTGGAACACCATGCCGACCCGACTACGTAGCTTCGGCAGGTTGGTCTTCGGATTGGCGACAGACGTGCCATCGACCAGGATGTCGCCCTGCTGGAACGGCTCCAGCGCGTTCACGCACTTGATCAGCGTCGACTTGCCCGAGCCGGACGGGCCGCACACCACGACCACCTCCCCCTTCTGAACCTGGGTCTTGCAGTCGGTGAGCACCTGGAACGAGCCGTACCACTTGGAGATGTTGTTGATTTCGATCATGGATCACTCCCCGGTCACTTGGATTACCGTCTTCTCGCTTTGCGAGGCTCCCCCGCAGGGCGGGGGTGAGGAGGTGGGGTGAATTCAGGGCAACAGCGGCATACCACCAGCGCCTGAATCCGTCGGGCTTTGCCCGACCCCACCTACGGGTCAATTTCTTACCAATGCACTGCGCCGCTTAACGGACGATGGCAATGCGCTTATGGAGGCGCTTCACGGCAAACGATAACGAATAGCAAATGGCGAAGTAAGCGGCCGCAGCAAACAGGAACATTGGCACCACCGAGCCATAGTTGTTGGCCACCAGCCGGATCGATTCGAAGAAGTCCT
>CBIHQA010000076.1:0-11358 GCA_966211475.1 uncultured Neisseriales bacterium | reverse complement strand
TGGGCCGGCGAAATCGGCTTGCCGGCCACTTGCGTGCTCAGCACGATGGCGGTGGAGGTGGCGCCGTACTGATTCAACTGGTCGATCAGCGCCTGCAAGTGCGTCACGTCGCGGGCCAGCACCCGCAGCACCGCGCAGTCTTCGCCGGTGACGGTCAGACACTCGATCACCTCGGGCTGTTCGGCCACGTAGCGTTCGTAGGGCCGCCCCTGGCGCGAGGCCAGGCGGATCAGTGCGGTGATGGTGTAACCGAGCTGCGCCGGGTCCACGTCGGCATGGTAGCCACGGATCACCCCGGTGGCCTCCAGCCGCTTGATGCGTTCCGACACGGCCGGCTGGCTGAGGTGCACACGCCGGCCGATTTCGGCGTGCGGCATGCGGGCATCCTGCTGCAGCAAAGCCAGAATCTTGTGGTCGTGCGTGTCCAGTTTTGAATTCATCCCCAACCTCGCAAAGTACGAATCAATCCAAGGCAGACGCCCTGCATTCCCATTGGAACCGCATTAAAACGGCGGTCGCATGTCGATATAGTGTAATCCGGATTGTTCGCACTGGACGGAGGCGCCACCATGGACTGGAAAACCTATCTGCTGTTCCTGTCGACCACCTGGGTGGTCTGTCTGGCGCCGGGGCCGGCCGCGCTGCTGGTCACCGTCCAGTCGATCGGACAGGGGGCGCGTTCGGCGTATTGGGCGATACTGGGCATCACGCTGGCCAATGCCTGCTACTTCGCGCTGTCCGCCACCGGCCTCGCGACGGTGGTGGTGGCGAGCCACCTGCTGTTCAGCATCATCAAGTGGGGCGGGGTGGTCTACCTGCTCTATCTGGGCCTGTCGGCGTTGTTCAGCCGCGCCAGCGCAATCACGGTAGGCGGCGAGCATTCGGCCGATTCCGGGCCGGCGGCCTTCCGGCAGGCGCTGCTGGTGGAGCTGTCCAATCCCAAGGCGCTACTGTACTTCGTGGCCTTGCTGCCGCAGTTTGTCGACGTGCACCGGCCGTTGCCGATGCAGATGCTGGTGTTCGGGCTGACCACGGTCATGCTCGATCTGTCGGCGTACAGCGTCTATGTGTGGCTGGGTGGCCGGGGCCGGCGCTTCTTGTCCAGCCCGCGTTTCGTCAAGCTGACCAACCGCTCGGCCGGCAGCTTGCTGGTGCTGGCTGGCGTCGCCACCGCCACGGTGCGGCAGGGCTGAAGCGACAAGCTTTGACAACGCCACAGGCGGGATGGCGGGCCGGATTGCCCGGATGAGTCTGGAATATGGATCGGCCCGTTTGTCGTCTATCGACGACAAGGGCAATCCTTTTGAATTCAAGGGCTTGGCGGTGGCGGGTGAAATCGCTGTCGCCATTTCACGACGAAGATGGGGCCGGCGAGCAGGGCGCTTCGGCCCCGGAACCCGCTATCTGCCTGATAAAACACCGGATTTCTCGACTGGAACGAAAGTTGTTACACGACGCCCGGCGCGTGGTTCGTCCGCCGCCCCGCATGCCGGTATGTCTCACCCTTTCCTGTCGAGGAGCTCTCATGTTCAACAAGTCCGGCTCGCAAGCCAAGACGTCGCCACTGACCGATAACCGCGATAACCGCTACGGCATCCCCACCCACAACAAATCCGCCAGCACGACCCCGACCTCCACCGACAGCCGTCCGCCGTCATCCCTGGTATCCAGCCCCGAAGCCGCGCCGGCCAGTACAACCCCGGCACCTGCCACGACCACTGCCACGCCGGCGGGTGATGCCGAAACCGGCAGCCGCCTGGTCGTCGGCCCGAACGTGAAGCTCAAGGGCGCCGAAATCAACGATTGCGACACCCTGGTGGTCGAAGGCCGCGTTGAAGCCACCATGGACAGCCGTGTGCTGCGGATCTCGGAGCAGGGCGCGTTCTCCGGCAAGGTCGGCATCGACATCGCCGAAATCCGCGGCCGCTTCGATGGCGAACTGACCGCGCGCAGCCAGCTCATCATCCACGCCACCGGCCGTGTGAGTGGCACCATCCGCTATGGCAAGCTGCTGATCGAAGAGGGTGGCGAGTTGTCCGGCGAGGTGCGCTCGCTGTCGTCGGAGCGCGAGACGGCCTCAGAATTCGGCAAGCGCCGCGAGACGCTCGACCTCTCCAGCATGCCGTCGTTGAATTCCAGCGCTGCCTGACGGACAGAGACCAAGTTGGCGGGCGCGGTGAAACAAAACGACAGGGCCGCCCTCGCAGATTGAAGGACAAACTCGGCCGGAACGTGACGCATGTTCCGGCCACCCCCCGGTTACCCAGTGGAGGCCGCTTGTGCAGACGATGCAGGATGTCTGTGCAGGCGGCTTTCGTTTTTCCTGCTGCCGGCGCCTGGACGAAGCGCAGACCGTCAGCCATCCTCAGATGAGCGGAAGCCGGATTGACCGGACCCCGGAGGGAGGCTGAGATGAAGACGATCGGTTTGATCGGCGGACTGAGCTGGGAGGCGACCGACAACTACTGTCGCCTGCTGAACGATGGCATCCAGGCCCGAAAGGGCGGCCGTCACGCGGCCCGATTGCTGCTATCCACCCTCGACCCCGCCGAGATCGACGCCTTGCTGGTCGACGAGCACTGGACCGAACTCGGCCGCAAGCTAGCGCACGAGGCGCGACGCCTGGAAAACGCCGGTGTCGATTGCGTGCTGCTGGCCTCCAACACCCTGCACAAGACTGCCGAACAGATCGAAGCCACGCTGGGCACCTCGTTGCTGCACATCGCCGATACGGCGGCCGAAGCCGTCAAGCACGCCGGCCTTCACCGGATCGGCTTGATCGGCACCCGCTTCACCATGGAACAATCCTTCTACGCCGGCCGCCTGGCCATGCACCACGGGCTGGAGGTGCTGGTGCCGCCACTGGAATCCCGCGAACTGCTGCACCAGGTCATCTTCAACGAGCTGGTGCTGGGCCGCTGCGACCCCACCTCGCACCGCCATCTGGTGGAGATCGTGGCCGACCTGGTCTCGCAGGGCGCACAGGGCGTGATTGTTGGCTGTACCGAGATCGGCCCGCACCTGATGCAGGCCGATTCCCCCGTGCCTCTGTTCGACAGTGCCCGGCTGCATGCCGCCGCGGCTGTGCATGCGGCGTTGGACGTGGGCTGACCGGAACCGCTTATCGGGCATCCGGCCTGTTGCCGGAGACCGGACCGCCAGGGTGCTGGACCCGTCGGGGATCGCACGGTAGGCTTGCCGTCGCTCGCGGCGGACTCCGCCGTAGATATTGTCAGGACCATCCCCGCCGTGATGGATGCTTCAACCCGCCCCGCGCTGGCCAAGCCCGCCGCCGAAGTGACCCACGTCGGCAGTAACTCAGGAAAGAAACGCCGATGAGCGCCAAACAACGGGCCGGTGGCCTCGTCTACTCCACCGAACACGGCCGCATGTGCCCGACCTGCCGGCACCCCCTGGATGCCTGCATCTGCAAATCGGCCGCACAGGCGGTGCCGGCTGGCGACGGCGTGGTACGCGTCCGGCGCGAAACCAAGGGCCGCGCCGGCAAAGGCGTGACCGTTGTCACCGGCGTGCCGCTGGCCGGCGAGGAACTGGCCGCGTTCGGCAAGCAGCTGCGCCAGCGCTGCGGCTCCGGCGGCACGGTGAAGGACGGCACCCTCGAAATCCAGGGTGACCACGTCGATAACGTGATGGAGGTGTTGCAGGGGCGCGGCTGGACGGTCAAGCGCACTGGTGGTTGAGCGTCTGCGGATTCACGCCGCCCGCAGCGGCAAGAACACCTCCGCCAACATGCAGCGCGCGCTGCCGCCACCTAGCCGTTCGATGGTGTCGACCGGCGCCAACACCGGTTCCGCGTGGGCCGTGAGCAGGTCGCGCTGCGCCGCCGTAAGTGACCGCCAGGCGCGGCGGGACATGGCCATCAGCTTGCGTCCGCCCGTTCCCTTGAGTTCCAGCATGTTGCCGGCGAATTCGCCGATCTGTTGCATCGACAGGTCCAGGATTTGTTTACCGGTGCCTTCCAGCGCCTTGACCACGGTCCGGCGTTCCGCCTCGTCGTGTAGCGCTGACAGGCAGATCACCGCCAGCGTCCGGCCGACGCACATCATCACGTTGGTGTGGTAGATCGGCAGGCCGGCCGCATCCACCGCCCGAAAAGCCACCGGGCGATAGCCCATTTCGGCGCAGAAGGCGTCGAGCACCGTCGGATGGGTGCGCGAAGACAGGCAGGCGTAGGCCAGCCGGTGTTCGTGGTCCAGCACCATGGAGCCGGTGCCTTCCAGGTAGAGGCCGTCGCGTTCGAACGGGGTCAGGTCCAGCACGCGGCGGATGGGGTAGTGGGCGGCCACGGTGTCGAGGATTTCGTCGCGGCGTTCCTGGCGGCGGTTGAGGGCTTCCATCGGATAGCGCACCACGGTGCCGTCCGGATGGAAGCTGACCCAGTTGTTCGGGAAGATCGAATCCGGCGTGTGCGGCTCGATCGTGTCGTCCACCGTCAGCACGGTCACGCCGGCCGCACGCAGCACCTCCACATAGGCATCGAATTCCGCCAGTGCTGCCTGCTGGGCAGGGCCGCCGTCGAGATCGGCGTGCTGGAAGGCATTACTCGCCGCGGTTTGCGGGTTGGACGCAAAGGCGGCGGGGCGGATCATCAGGACGCGGTCGGTGCTTTGCATGGCGGCTTCCGGTGGTGTTCGTGAAGGCGCCATTGTCGGGCGACCCTCCCCGGGATGCCGGCCGAAAACGGCTGCCCATCCGCCGGATTCCGTTAAACTTCAGCCCATGGGCAGCGGATTCTGCTGTTGTTTATGGCTGGCGTGGCTTGCCGGCCTGTTTTCGGGAAGTCTCCCAATGTCAGACCCACGCCTTCCCTTCGATCTGGACCGGATCGATCTCAAGATTCTCGACATCCTGCGCACCGATGGCCGCATCACCTATCAGCGGCTGGCGGAGCGCATTCACCTGACGCCGCGACCGGCGCAGGAGCGGGTGCGCAAACTGGAGCGTAGCGGGGCAATCCGCGGTTACGTGGCGCTGATCGACCCGGCCGCGCTCGGCTGCATGGTGGTGGTCCACGCCCAGATCGCGCTGGCCAGCCAGAGCGGCCGGGCGGCACAGGAGGCCTTCGAGGCAGAGGTACGGCACTGTCCACAGGTGCTGGATTGCCATCTGGTCAGCGGACCATTCGACTACCTGGTCCGGCTGGGCTGCCGCGACCTGGAGGAATACCGCACCCTCACCAACGGCTGGCTGGAAAGCGACGCCTTCCGGATTGAGAAGATCGTCAGTAGCCCGGGGCTGCAGACGATTAAATCAACGCATACCATCTGACGGGCGCAAAGCAAGCTTTGCTAGTTTGACGGACAGCAATCCATTGGCAGCCCCCGCTGGAAAATTCTCCACCCTCCCCGCTAGCGCTGCATCGCCCAGTTCTAGGCGGCAAGCCGCCAAGAACAAGGGCAGACCGCCCGCCGGCGGGAGTGCCTCGCTGTCGCTCGTGCCGCTCTTCGGACGGCGAGGCAGTGGGCTTAGCTGTGCTCCACCCAACCTACAGGGTCACGAAGTAGGGCGGAAAAGCGTAGCGTCTTCCGCCACGTCAGGCTCTTGTTTGACAGGCGTAACGCTCGACGTGCAATGACGCAATGGGCGGGCGCCGCAGTTGGACCAGTCCTCCAGAGATGCGTCGGTAGATGCCCTACCAATACAAGGTCTGGCTGGCGTTGCCTCTTGCCGGGACGGTCAGCCTTGCGGTCTTGGTGTTGCCTTCGTGGGTGGCGCTGAGCTTGTATTGTCCCGGCGGTAGCTTGACCAGCAGGGTCGGGCCGGCGTCGGGGACTTCGAACACGGTATCGCCCTTTTTGCCGGTGACCTGTACGCCAACGTCGGCCAGATAGACACCGCTGGCCTTGTCGGCGAAGGTGAGTTTCACGCTGTAGTCGCGTTGCATGCCTTGCAAGGCTTCGCGCTCTTCTTCGCCGGCACCGCCGGTGGCGTAGGGCAGGCCTTGTGCGCTGGTGGCGGTCAGGTCGGCGGCGTGGGCAGCCGGCGGGATGGCGGCAATGGCGGCAATGGCGAGTGCCAGGCCGATGGCCAGGGTGAACAGGTGGTAGAGGAAAACATCGCCGGATCGGGTGAGCGAGGAATGGCGCGCTGTCATGGGAGACCTCCTGAGTCGGGTCAGCGATAGCGGAGGGCAGGTTGCCAGGGGCGCGGGACAGGGTGAGGACGGGTTGGAAATGGCTCCGTCCAGAGAGACCGGCCCGGCAGGCGCCTGTCCATCCTGAAAGTGGGATGCCGGGATGCGGCGGCAGTTCCGTCAGACTGCTGATCGGCCTGCTTGCGGGTGTTGCGTTCAGCGGTTGGCGGGCAGGTCCGCCAGCGTTTTCCGGCCCGACAGATACGGTTGCCAGAGCCGCTGAAGCTCGCCCGACCGTTCCATGCTGGCGAGTTCGTCGTCCAGCAGGTCGCGCAGGGCAGTGGCTTCCGGGTAGCGGCGCGAGATCATCATGTAGAACGGGGTGGGCGGCACGCCGGGCAAGGGGGCGCGGCCCAGGGCGGCGTCGCCAATCAGGTCGCGTCCTAGCGAGGTGAAGCCGGCGATGATCTCGTACTTCTCGACGAACAGATCGCAGCGGCCGGCGTACAGCTTGGCGATCAGGGTGGGAAAGTCGTTGGCGCTGACGTCCATGTCGGCCGGCTTCAGGCCGTAGGTTTCGTAGTTGTAGCCGAGCAGGCCGCACAGATGGTAACGCTTCAGGTCCGCGACGGAATGGACCGGCAAGCCGTCCGGGTAGCGGCGCTTGGAGTAGAAGATGAAGCTGTGCAGCGAGTAGTAGGAGCGGGTCAGCAGATAGTCGGTGTCGCGCTTGCGGCTGTAGGAGACGTTGGGGGTCAGCACGTAGGTGCGCCCCTCCTTCAGCTCCGTCAGGCAGCGGTTCCAGGCCACCATCTGCACCGACAGGCGCAGGCCGTTGCGGCCCAGGATCGTATTCAGTACGTCAATGGCGTAACCATTTACCTGGTCTGTGCGTTGTAGGGAGGCATCACGCTGGAAGTAGCTGAAGGGCGGCCATTCTTGCACGTCATCACAGACCGGGATCACCGTGCCGATCGGGATCTGCCCCGCCCGCACCAGCAAGGGCAAGGCCAGCAGCCACAGCAAGGCGCCGATCCGGACGGGTATGGACATGATCCTGCCTTCGAAGAGGGCGGACGATTTTCGTACTGTAGCGCCAATCGGGTACCTGATGTTGAGTCTGCTACGGCTGCTTTGCGCCGGTTGGTTGGCAAGGGGAAACAAACCCGATCCGGTGGCGTCCAAGCGTGCCAGAGAGGGTGAAAAATCAAGCAATCAGTGAGGAGTTGTCGTGAAAAAGCGTTGGATCATTCTGTTATGCCTGATGCTTGCCGCCTGCGCGTCGCCGGTCGCGCGGCACCTGAATGGCAGCCTTACCCCGCCACCCGGCATGGCCTACGCACTGGTATCGCTGACCGCCTCCGGCCACGACATCGACAATGCGCAGCTGGCGGCACGCTTCCACGCGCTCGATGGAGACAAGCACCAGGATGGCGCGATATACGCCAGCCTGGCGACCGATACCATCTTCTCTCGCCAGGTCGGCGGGCCGATGGTGGACGGGCGGCTCAGTCTGATCACGCTCAAACCGGGGCACTACCAGTTCTATTCCGCCAGCGGGCGCTACCAGGAAGATACGCTGATGCTGTCCACGCACTCTACTGTCTGGCGTACCTTCAAACTCAACCTGCCGTTCGACGTGAAGGCCGGCGAGGTGGTCTACCTGGGCGAAATCAATCTGGACCTGAGCAACCTGCCGGAATGGCATGTCCGCGACAGCCGCGAGCGCGACCTGGGCCACGTGGTGCGCATCTGGCAGGTGCCGGACGTCAGCATGGTCCACACGCGGCTGCTGGCAGCAGGTCACTGATCGGCGGCAGGAGGGGGTGATCAACCTGCGTCGCCCCTTCTGAAGGTATCCTCGATTGCATCCGAGTCCGCCGATGGTGGCTTGCCGGCTGTTATCATGGCGGACTGATGTCTTTGCCGATGCCGGAATCCGCTTTATGACTTACTGTGTCGCCATGTCCCTCAAGGAGGGGCTGATCTTCGCCTCCGACTCCCGCACCAATGCCGGGGTCGACCACATCGCCACCTTCCGCAAGATGTTCCTGTTCGAAACCGTCGGTGAACGGCTGATCGTGCTGCTGACCTCCGGCAACCTGGCGACCACCCAGAGCGTGATCAGTCTGCTGCGGGCGCGTTGTGACCACGATGGCACCCATATGCTCAATGTGACGTCGATGTACGACGCCGCTGTGCTGGTCGGCGCTACGGCGCGCGAAGTGCTGGAGCGCGACGCCGACGGCCAGACCGCCGGCCAGGGCGTGGACTACGGCAGTTCCTTCCTGGTGGGTGGGCAGATCAAGGGTGAGGCACCCCGGCTGTTCAACGTCTACCCGCAGGGCAACTTCATCGAAGCCTCCGCTGACACGCCGTATTTCCAGATCGGCGAATCCAAGTACGGCAAGCCGATCATCGATCGCGTCGTGCAGTACGACACGCCGCTGGCCGATGCACTGAAGTGCACGCTGATCTCGTTCGACTCCACCATTCGCAGCAACCTGTCAGTCGGGCTGCCGGTTGACGTGTTGCGCTTCGAGCGCGACCGCTTCGTGGCCGCCAAACCGCACCGGGTGGATGAGAACGAGGTGTACTTCAACCGTATCCGCAAGGCCTGGGGCCAGGGTCTGCGCCGCGTCTTCAAGCAGTTGCCGGATGCCGGGTGGTTCGAAGACTAGCCTCGGTCGTTTTCGCCCTAGCTGCGCGCCTCATCACAGGATTCACACCATGCAAACCGTCGAATTCGAACTGGACCGCCCCTACGTGGAGCTCTGCAATCTGCTCAAGCTGGCCGGTGTGGCCGACAGCGGCGGGCAGGGCAAGCAGATGGTGGCCAACGGCGACGTGACTGTCGACGGCCAGCCGGAAAGCCGCAAGACCGCCAAGATCCACGCCGGCCAGGTGGTGGAATGCCTGGGCGTACGCATCAAGGTGGTGGCCGCCTGATCCGGTCGGCCGTTGCCCGTCAACGTGTGATGCGGAAGTAGCGCAACAATGGCGTCGATGACGCCGAGCCGAACCAGCGGTCGAAGATGCGCGCGGCTTCGCCGGTGTGCTCCATATCCAGCAGCGTTTGATTGATCTGTTGCAGAAGGCGCTTCTGGCCGCTGCGAACCGCGATGCCGTAGGTCTCGAAACTGATTGCCGTCGACGATACCTCGAACTGCTCCCGGTTCGGCATGCGCGCCTGCAACCCCGCCAGGATCGGCTCGTCGGTCGAGATCGCGTCCAGTTTGCCGGCCGTGAGCAGCGCGATCATTTCTGGGTAGTCGTCAAAACTCTCCAGCGTGGCCGTCGGTAACGCCTGTCGTGCGGCCTTTTCCGATGTCGACCCGCGTACCACCCCCAGCCGGGCATGGGCCAGGTCGGACAGCAATTTCACTTTGCCGGTGCGGGCGAGGAATTTCTGGCCGGTCACGAAATAACCGTAGCTGAGCCCCACCTGCCGCTCGCGCTCCGGTGTGCGGGTCAGGGTGGCCACGACCATGTCCACGCGCCCTTCCTGCAACGCCGGGATGCGCTCCGCCGAATCCACTGGCCGGAATACCGGACGCACGCCCAGGCGCTTGGCGATGGCGGTGGCGAAGTCGATGTCGTAGCCGGAGTAGCTGCCGTGCACCTTGTTGTAGATGCCGAACGGCGGCGAGGCGTCCTTCACGCCCACCACCAGCTCACCGCGTTGCTGGATCGTCTCCAGATCGTCCGCGCAGGCGGCATGTAGGGCAAGGGCGGCGGTCAGGCCCAGCAGCAGGTGCTTGAAGTTCATTTGGCTCTCCACGACGGGCCCGGGCGGGCGATGCGGGGAATCAAACCATGCTGGGGTAAACCGGGAATAACAGCCACGCGGGCCGTTCGACACAATTGACACAAGCACGGCGGAGGCGCGCCGGGTGGCCGATTCCGCGCTAGTCGTCCCCGACGGGCGGCGTATCGGCGGGAGCGCTTCCCGCCAACGCCTGCGTCAGCTCGGCCGACCCGAAGGGCTTTTGCAGCACCGGCGTGTCCGGCGACAGGCCGAACCGGGCACTCAGCAGATCGGCTGGCAGGCCGGACATCAGCAGCACGCGCAATTGCGGGAAGCGCTGCCGCACCTCCGCCGCTACCGCCACCCCATTGCCGTTGATGCCCAGGTCCACGTCGGACAGCAGCACGTCGTAGTCGCCCTGTGCGAGCCGCTGCAGGGCGGTGTCCGGCCTGCGCACCCACATTGCCTGGTGGCCCTGCTTGCGAACCAGGCCGGCCACCACCGGGCCGACGGCCGGGTCGTCCTCCAAGACCAGCACCCGGTAGCGCTCAGCATTGGCAGAGGGCAAGGCGAGCGCGTCGACCGGCGACATCGGCGCGGCCACGCAGGGCAGCAGGATAGTGAAGACCGTGCCACGTCCTGCGCGGCTGTGCAGCAGGATGTCGCCGCCGGATTGTGTGATGAAACCGTAGACGATGCTCAGCCCCAGGCCGCTACCCTTGCCCGGCCGGGTGGTGAAGAAGGGCTCGAAGATCCGGTCACGGATCGATTCCGGAATGCCGGTGCCGTGGTCAGCCACCTCGATGGCCGCCTGTCCCGTTTCGGCCCGATAGGTACGGATGTCCAGCCGGCCGCCGGCCGGCATGGCGGCAGCCCCGTTGACGGTGAGGTTGAGCAGCACGTTCTCCAGTTGCCCGCGGTCGACCGACACCCAGGCGTCGTCCGCCGCCAGCGAGAAGGTCACGTTGATGCCCGGCCCTGCGCTGTCCTCGATCAGGTCGGCCAGCTCGTGCACCAGCGTGTCTACTGCCACGGTCTCCGCCGACAGCGGCTGGCGACGGGCAAAGGCCAGCAGCCGACGGGTCAGGCCGATGCCGCGGTCGGTCGCCTGCTGGGCGCGGCGGATGAAACGGCGCCCGTTGGGGGGAATGTCATCCAGCGATTCCAGCAGATCGAGGTTGCCGACGACGGCGGCCAGCAGATTGTTGAAGTCGTGCGCGACCCCGCCGGTCAGCTGGCCGAGCGCTTCCATCTTCTGCGCCTGCCGCAGCTGGGCCTCTACCGCGCGGCGTTCCGAGACATCGCTGTAGAGCGTCACGCGGCCGCCGTCCGGCATGGCGCTGCTACGCACTTCGATCACCTTGCCGTCGGGGTAGCTCAGCTCGGTCGACGTCTGCGGCGGCCGCGCATCGGCCTGGGCGGGTAGCAGGGCTTGCAGTGCCTGGGCCGGCATGCCGGTCTGCAGTTGCTCCGCCGGCAGTTGCAGCAGGGCCGGATACTGCGCGTTCCAGGCCAG
>CBIHQA010000075.1:0-11361 GCA_966211475.1 uncultured Neisseriales bacterium | reverse complement strand
ACCGCTGGAGCGCGGCCGGCTGAACTCGTCAAAACGGTACGGCAAGCCGCTTACGCTTTTCAGCCCGGCTCATCGACATGCTGGCCACGATCACGCGACCCTCGCAGCGCGCCATGCGCTCTATGTCCAGGCTCGTGAACGCAACCCGGCCCGCTAGTCCCGCGAAACACGCAGCTGAACGCCGATAAGAGCCATCACGTTGAATCCGGAACGCAACTCGGTGGTTGCAATGGCCTCGGCCGACAAAGATATACAGCCATTGGCTGCATGACAGAGGCGACAACTACATTGACATGCACCAGGCTTTCCTGAGCAGGAAGGAAATACGAGTTGAAAGACACACTTGTTTACCACCGATTAATCAATAACGACCAAGGCCTCCCTCGCAGCGTCAACCACGCCCCCCCATTCGGCAAGACCGATATATTGCTCGTCAGTCAGACCCGTTCCGTATTTTTGAAAGATACTCTCGATGGCGCCCACCAATTTCTCGATCAAATCAGCTTCCAATTCCGTACTGAGAATCCAACCTATTGTCGAGCGCGGATCGTCTGAGAGCGGTGTATCGTCATAAAGGAAATGCACTGCATAGTCGAACTCATCGTGCTGGATGGTTCCTTCCTTGTTCTTCCCGACCCAAACACGTCGCTGATAGTCGGGATCCGAAAGCGCCTGAAGATGCCCGACAAGTTCCTTACGCATCTCTGGGTATTTGACATTAGTCATGGCTTATTCCAACTCGACCACTTGCTCCATTCACTCAATGGAATGTGGGCCTCTGATGGATTGTCCTTAATGCTGCCATCGATAGGTCGGCCACTGCGTCCGATGACTCGTCCCTTGTCGCGCACAACAACATGATCGACTTGCTGGCTAGGTTGACTGTTCTTAGGATCTCCCTTGTCAATCCGAACCCCAGTCCCTTTCTCGTCCTCTGGGTCCTTCCATCGACGACCTTCACCCTTGCGGTTTGGTTCGCCTTCGCCCCACTCCTCGGGAATTTTATCCTTCGCATCTTTGGGGACGTCCCAGGTCCCGCCCTGAGCCCCATCCCCCCCCTCTACCACTCCGAGCGCTTTTTCTTTCTCCTTGTCTCCATCCATCCTCGTGTGCAGGTCCTTGACGGAGACAACATGCCTTCGGGTGGTTGCGTCAAGATCCACTACCCCCGTGAAGTCCAGTGCACCTAAGACGACTATCCCCAACGGCCACCGACGCATGAGGAATGAAGTGATGGTGCCAAACGGCAAGTCTCTCGTCCCGATCACTGGGCGTGGACTTGGAGCCGGAATGGTGATAGCCACAGAGTAAGCCGCACTTCCACTGGTTGCTTCGGGTCCACCCTTCCACCTAGGAGCAGTCACTGTGACCGACTCCAGCATAGTGGGGGAACTGGGATTGGAGGATCCGGAGAAGCTTTGATAAGTCGACGTGTCCGAAGACCCATAGGGGGTATAGCTGAAATACCCGGTTGGATCCGTTCCGTTCAGCGGATTGTTGAACACATAGGAATACCGGTTGTAGGACTGCAGGTAGTTTGGCGCCTGCAAGCGCGGATCCGCACTCATGAAGCGCCCCAGCGCCGGATCGTAGATCCGCCCGTTCATCTGGATCAACCCGATCTCGTCGAGGTGCTCGTGCCCGGTGAAGCCCCGGTCCTCGGCCGGAGCGAGCGTGCCGTAGACGTCGGTGCGGCCGTCGGCCACGCGCCGCTTGCCGAAGGGCTCGTAGTCCATACGCTCCACCACGGCGCGCGTTTCGTCGGTGACCGCCGCCACAGAGCCCAGGTGGTCCTGGTGCCAGTAGCGCGTGCTCCAGCTGCCGTTCGCTTGTTGCGTCAGCAGGGCCACTGTCTCGCCCAGCACGTTCACGTAGTGCTGGCGCTTGAGGCCGCCCGCGCCGTTCTCTTCCTCGTAGGCCAGGCCCACGCCGCCGGGCCCGTTCAGGTAGACGGTGCTGCGTTGCACGACACCGTTGACGAGGTAGGTCTCCTTCACCCGGTCGTGCTCGGCATCATAGAGGTAGTCCAGCTGGTGGCCGGCCCGCGCGAGGCTCTGGGGCTTGTTGAAGCTCGTCCAGGCGACGGTGCGCCCCGCGCCCGACGTGAGGTTGCCGTTGGCGTCGTAGCCGTAGGCCGGCAGGGCCACGCCGTTGACCCAGCCGCTCACCTTGCTCACCGCATGCGGGCGCAGCGAGCCCTGGCCGCTGGTGGGGTAGACGTAGGTGTTCGTGTCGCCGCCTTCCTGGCGCGACGCTAGGTTGCCGATGCTGTCGTAGGTCCAGGCGATGGTCTGGGACGCGGCCAGCGCCCCGCCCGATCGCGTCTCGCTGGTCAGGCGGTCCAGCGCGTCGTAGCCGTAGAACGCCGAGACGCCGGTTCCCAGGTTCAGCCGGGTCGACACATTGCCGCCCAGGTCGTAGGCGTAGCTCAGGTTCTGCACCTTGTAGTCGGTGCCCACGCCGGTCTGGCGCGTCTTCAGTCGGCCGTCGACGTAGTAGTCGTTCGTGCTCTCCACCCCGTTGCCGTAGGTGGCCTTCTTCACCCGGCCTTCGGCGTCCCGGCTGTTGGCCGTCCACAGCGCCTGGTTGGTGCGCAGGTCGGTCACGCCCTGCAGGTAGCCCAGCGGGGTGTAGTCGTAGCGCAGCTGCTGACCCCCAGGGTAGGTTTGCGTGGCCAGGCGGCCGTCGACTCCGTAGGCCAGGCTGCTCGTGTAGCTGGAGCCCACGATGCTGGTCGTGCTCGTGCGCCGCCCGGCGCTGTCGTAGCCGTGCTTGCGCACGTGGGCGTTGTCGGCCCGGGTCTCGCACAGGCTGCCGATGCCGAAGGCGCAGGCCGAGCCGTCCGCGTAGCGGTCGTAGAACCAGCTGCCGTTCAGGCTCGGTTCGCTGCGGCTGGTCATGCGCCCCAGCCGGTCGTAGCCGAAGCTGGTCGTCTGGCCCTTGGCGTCGAGCTGGCTCACCACCTCGCCGACCGCGTTGTAGGTGTAGCGGCGTTGCCCGAGGTCCGGGTCGTGCAGCGCGAGCTTGCGCCCGCGCAGGTCGTACTCGATGGAGATGACGTTGCCCTTGGCGTCCGTGGTGCGCACCAGGTTGCCGGCCGGGTCGTACTCCTGGGCCAGCGTGCCGCCCATTGCGTCGGTGACCAGGGCCAGTTGGCCGGCCAGGTTCAGCGTCCTCGTGGTGACGTGGTGCAACGGATCGTCCGTGGTCACCGTCAGGCCGTTGTAGGTCTTGGTCGTGACCGCGGTGCCCGCCGCGCTCGGCTCGCTCACCGAGGTGATGCGGTCCAGGAGGTCGTATTGCAGGACCGTCCACGCCACGGTGGCGCCGCTGAAGTAGGGGCGGCTCTTGCGGCTCACCCGGCCCAGCGCGTCGTACCAGGTGTCCTGCAAGACCAACTGGCTGCTGCCGCTGCCGTCGAAGCCCTGGGTCTCGGTGCGGATCTCGCGGCCCAGCGCGTCCTCGTACACGCGGGTGTACGGGCCGTTGGCCAGCCCCGTGGTCTGGGCCACGACATCGATGGGGCCCTTGACCGGGGTCGCCGTCACGGCGATCACGCCGACCACGTTGTTGACGGTCGGGCAGCTCGCCGTGCCCGGCTTGTCCAGCACCATCACGCCAACGCAGTACTCGTAGGTCCAGCGTGTCCCAGTTCCGTCCGGGCGCTTCTCGATGACCTTGCGGCCCATCGCGTCGTAGGCCCAGGCCGTGACCAGCCCGTTGGCGTCCGTGGACTTCACCGGCAGGCCGAAGCGCGGCTCGTACTCGACGGTGGACTGCGTCTGGTCCAGCGCGTTGGTCAGCGTGGTGACGAAGCGGCGGTCCGCGCTGTAGACGTAGCGCGTCGTGCGCGCCGCGAAGGCCGCCGGCGCCCCGGGCGCCGCGCTCTCGGCCACGCCGCCGGGCAGCGCCGCGGCCAAGCCGTTGCAGTTGCGCAGCGTGGTCGAGGTCTTCTGCCCGAACGTGGCGTCCCGCCCGTGCTCCGTCACCAGGCACAAGGCCGGGTCACCGGGCTCGACCACCTCCTTGATGAGCAAGCCCGTGACCGGGCTGTAGTCGAACGCGTTGGTCCGGGTCAGCGTGGTCGCCGCGCCGGCGCTGCCCATGCCGACGCACAAGGCCATCGCCAGCAGGGCGCTGCGACGCTGTGCCGATGCGACCTTCCACACCGGGCGGAGACCCGGGACTGCTTCTTCGGCCCGCGCCACACCGCTTGTCTTGAACAACATTTGCTATCCCCGTCGATATCCAGCGTGCCTGGGCACGCCGTTTCTTGATTCTTGAAAAGTGAGTCGGCCCGATGGCCGGGACGCATCAGTCGTCGTTCAGGATCAGCGACAAGATGGTCGACACGGCGCTGGACAAGCGCGCCGGCAGCGGTGGCGTCGGTGGCGCGGGCAAGTTGCCCGACCCCGGGACGACAGGAGCGGACACCGTCGGCCCCGTGGCCGCCACCACCTGCTTCGTCAGGCGGCCGAGGATCCACTTCGCCGGGTCGTTGAAATACGTGTTGGTCTTGGTTTCCGAGTGATCGCTCGCCGAACCATCGGGCTTCAGGATGCTGCTGACGACCGTCTGCGGGTTGCCGTACGCATCCGGATTCTTGTACTCCACCCTCTTGCGTGGCAAGGCAGTGCCGTTCAGGTCGTTCGCCCGAGCATCGAGCGAGCTGACGAAGGCGAAATACCGTTGACCCGGTGCGGGCGTGCAACCGCCGGACGCCTTGCCCGGCTGGAAGCAGCCATAGGTGTAGGTGGTTCGGCTCAGATTCCACCACTCCGCGGGGCTGGTGCCGCGTCCCGATTCCGATACCTGCCCGTTGTAGGGAAAATCCTGTCTGAAATAGGTCCGGCTCACCACGCCCGAGCCACCGTAAGCGGCCTGGGCCGCCTCGTCGATGCTCTGTACCCAGTTGAATCCCATGAACCCCCGGCCAGCCCCCACATCCACCACCGCGGAGTCGTACCAGTAACTCGTTCGATTGGCCGAGCCGAGACCGTTGCTTCTGTCGACATTCGACACCACCAGCCAATCCGGCGTGAACATCAGATTGGGGGCCGCCACGGTAGCGGTCCGGGTGTATCGCGTCCCTTTCAATTGCACTGGCGTGGCGTACGTGATGGAGGTCACCGCCCCCCGGCCATCCGTGATGGAGGCCAGGACGTCCCGTGTATGGGAAAAGCCGAACACCGCGCGGCTGAAAGATGTGGGCCCGGCCCTGTAGAAGTTAACGAGGTCGAGCAGGCCATCGCCGTTGACATCGTTCAGTCGCCAACCCTGATCGACGCCGCCGCTTAACGAGAAATAGGACACGGGGGGAAGGCTATCGCTATAAGCCGCACTGGAAGTGAATTGGCTTCCCGTATTCAGAAACACGCGCCGCTGCTTGGCCCCTCCGTAGAAACCATCAGTCGGAAGGAACATCTGCACGATGTCGGGCAAGCCATCGCCATTGACATCCATGAAACGGGTACCGAGGTCCGCTCCGCCGCGCGAAAGGTAGGTGTCAGGCAAAGAGTTGCTATAGGTGGAGTCCAAGACGAACTTGGCGCCCGTGTTGATCAGCACACGCCGTTGAGGAGCACCACCATAGGATCCGTCCGTCGGGGAGAACAGTTGGACGATATCGGGCAGTCCGTCGCCATTGAGGTCCACCATCTGCGTGCCGAAATCATCCCCGTTGCGAGAGAAATAGACATCGGGCAAGCTGTTGCTGAAGCCCGCATCCAGCACGAATTTCGAATTCTTGTTAAGAAATACCCGCCTTTGCGGAGCCCCACCGTAGGCTCCGTCCGTCGACAGGTACAGCTGGACAATATCCGGCAAGCCGTTGCCGTCAACGTCCACCAACCGGGTGCCGAAGTCGCGTTTCCAGACGCTGCTGAAGTAGGTATCGGCCAGGCTGCTGCTGTAAACAGGGTCGAGCGCAAACCTGGTGCCATCGTTCAACAGGACACGACGCTGCGGCACCCCTCCGTACTCACCTGCCCCTGGCAGGAACAACTGAATGATGTCGACAAATCCATCCCCGTTGATATCGGACAGTTGCGTCCCATAGTCCACTCCGTTGGACGAGATGTAGACATCGGGCAGACTGGAACTATAGGTTTCGTTCAAGACGAACTTCCCCCCTACGTTCAGGAATATGCGACGCGGCGACTCACCACCATAAGACCCATCAAGGCTGCGAAACAGCTGGACGATATCCGGCAGACCATCCCTGTTGACATCCACCAACCGGGTTCCGAAATCGACACCGTTCCGCGTGATATAGGTGTCCACCAGCGAGTTGCTGTAGCCTGGATCGAGCACAAAGTCGCTGCCGTCGTTCAAAAGCACCCGACGCAACGGGGCATTGCCATTCGTTCCATCCGTCGGCAGGTAGATCTGCACCAAATCCGGCAGGCCATCTCCATTCACGTCCGCCATTCGCGTGCCGGAATCAATTTTTGAGTAATTCGCGAAATCGAGACCCAGCGTACTCGGACCATTTTTGCTGGTATCCAGCGGCGGATCCTGACTGGCCCAGTCCAGCTTGGTCGCGGGCAGGCAGGTGGAACCGTTGCATACCGACAGCGAGGTCAATCGTGTCCGACCCGTGCTCTGGGACTGGCCGTAATTGAGCTGCAAGTCCTTCACCAGCGCCCCGGACGCATAGGTCAGCACATGTGACAAACGAAGCGTGTTCCTATAGACGGCACCAGCCTGGTAAAGGGTTTGCACATCCGGGCGCGACTCATAGGTGAACTGAACGCTCTGGGTGGGCGCCAGGGCCGCCGCATTGCCGGTGTAGTCGATGCGTGTCGGGTAGTGCTGTCCACTCGCCAGGTCCGCGGTGTTATAGGTCACGGTCATGTAGTTGCCCGCGCCGTCCATCACCTTGCTGAGCGACCAGGCCCTGACCACGTTCATCGAACTGGTGCCATTGGTGGCCGTGACCTTGGAGTCGGCGGTCGAGCCATACCACATCGTCAGGCCCTCCTTTGTCTTGACGACGAAGTAAGACGGGCCGGCGTAGGGCGCCGTTCCGACCGAACCGAAGGATTGAACCCGCGAGAAAACTTCCCGCTCGGTGCCGTAGTACGTCGAGTCGGCGCCATAAGCGCCGGCGGCGGCTGTCGGCGACCCGGCAGGATCCGGCATGGCAACCAGGCGCTGGCCGTCCAGACAATATCGATCCGTCGAGGTGTAGTTGACACCCGCGACCCAGGTGGCGCCGTCTTGCGCCTTGGTCTGGGCACAGCGTTGAATGGAGGAAAGACCCGCCAAGTTCCAGCCCATGCCGAGAAACCCGTTCCCTGCCTGGCTGTTGTAGAAGAGGGCCAGCCGGGGCTCCATGCCCGCGACACCCGGTGGAACCTGGATCGGAATGGAGTAAGTGGCGGCGCCTGCCTCGTTGACAGCGAATTGCCCCTGGATGCTCATCTGGGCCCAACCCGCCGAGGGCACGGCCAGAATCAACAACGGCACCGCCATGGCGCGGCGGACGAGACGAACCATCGCGTCGCAACGCGACATGCCACATACGAACTTCATGCTTCGATCCCCGACCCCTGTTCCGCCAAGCACGGAGCATGGGTCTTATTGTGAAAAATTGGCGCCGGAAAAATTACCTTGGCCCATCGCTGGCTACGGCAGTCGGGACCGGAACGGCAGAACAAAATCAACTGCGCGTCCCATTGGATGGGGCGCACCCGGGCGGGCACGACCGGCGCCACCATATGCCCACGCATCAGAATTGCCACGCACCGCCGCGAGACACTGCAAACCCTGTTGATCCGCCCGAAACTGAAAACAGTGCGCCGAGCCAGAAGAAAATCGCCTTCAAGCTTGCTGGCGACCCTCCAGACCTGCCGTCGTCAGTCCGTGACCCACAAATTCGAGACGAGAGGATAGGTTGTCGCGCCCCCCCAAAATGGAAGCGTGGAGCAACTAGAGCCGTAGAGGCCGACCTTCTTCCCGGCGGAATGAGCCAGCATCACCGCTGAAACCATGGTCTTGTAGGCCGGCAGGGTGGACGGCACGTGCACCAGATTACTTCCGCCGCAGCTGTCGGGGTTGGCCACCCCACTCACCCAAAGCGTAATACCGCCTTCACCATGCACATGGTATTTCTCGACGATCGTTCCCGCCCCGAACGGCGTCAGGTAACCTGCGGCCATCGCAGATTGTTGCATGGACACAAAAGCAATCAGAAAGGCAAAAAGGTGCTTCATTTGGATGTTGAACAGTGCAGGAGAGACGAAAATCAGGGCGTGACATCACCGATATAAACGGGAACCGGAGAGCTTCCGTAAGTCGGAAGGGTGGAACATGAACCTGATCCCGAGTAGTAGAAATTCGCCGTGCCGTTTTTCTTCTTGATGGACTGGAGCATCGCGGTCCAGGCTGCGCAGGTGGTCAGAGACACACCGCCGTAATCTCCAGCCATGTTGCATATCATTGTGTAATCACCGCGGCCGGAATGGAGCACATTCACCATTCCGTCTTTGTAGACGAGCACATTGACGACCTTCACATTGCACTCGTATGCGGCAAAAGCGTGAACGGGCAGAAACACTGCGGCCAGTAGAAGTGCAATGCGCTTCATGGTTGGAATACCTTCGTAGGATTTTCAGTACCGGTAAGGATCGTTGTCAGTTCCGGGCGGCAGCCACCCACACGGTGCTTACCCTTCACCGAGGTACTTTCCAGCACAGGCCTTCCTGAGCGATCGCGAGCAGCCGTACGCAGGCACCGCGAACGGAACCAACCTTCGCTGCCATCCCGGCGCTATACAGGATCCCACGGAAAGGACCCGCTCAAGGTTGGAGAAAACTGCGCGCAGATGATACGAGAAGGAGGATCGACTCCGCCCCCCCGTGTTCAGGGGGGCCATAACGCTCCCTTCGGTCCATTCGACATGACGTTGCGGTACGTCACCCTGCCCCCTGGTTCGACATTCGAACAGAAGGCTTGGCCGCCGATGCCGCGTCCGGAGGACGTGTGTCCAAACTTCGGACCGCATCAACCCAATAGGTCGAGGGCCTGTCCCGCACCCAGCAAGGCAGGCGAGGTCGTCGCCACGATGAGCTGCACCGGAATCGCCCGCAAGTAATCCTGGAACCGCCCCTTGGCCTCGAACCGCGCCCTGAAAGGTGAACCGTCGAACCAGGCGCCGAGGCGGGGCACGATGCCGCCGCCGATGTAGACGCCGCCGCGCGCGCCCAGGGTGAGCGCGAGGTCGCCGGCGGTGCTGCCGAGGAAGGCGCAGAAGAGTTCCAGCGCTTCGCGGCAGCCGGGGTCCTCGCCGCTCAGGCCGCGTTCGACGATGAGGGCGGCGGGCAGCTGGGCATCGGGCTGGCGGTCGAGGGCGCACAAGGCCTGGTGCAGGGTCTTCAGGCCGGGGCCCGAGACCAGGCGTTCGGCCGAGGCATGGCCGTGGCGCTCGCGCACCCAGTCGAGCACCGCGGCCTCGCGGCGGTTGGCGGGGGCCAGGCTGACGTGGCCACCTTCACCCTGCAGCGGCGTCCAGCCGGAGCCGCTGGGCAGCAGGCCCGACACGCCCAGGCCGGTGCCCGGCCCGAGCAGGCCGATGGCCGCGCCGCGCTGCGGGTCGCCGCCGCCGATCTGGCGCACGTCGTGCGGCGCCAGCAGGGGCAGAGAGAGGGCGAGGGCGGTGAAGTCATTGACCACCTTCAGCCGCTCCAGCCCGAGCTGGCGGCGCAGCTCCTCGATGGAGAAGGCCCAGCGGTGGTTGGTCATGCTCACGTGGTCGCCCAGCACCGGGGTGGCGATGCCGATGGCACAGCAGGGCGGCATGGCGCGCCCGATCTCGGTCAGGTAGGCGAGCAGCGCCAGTTCGAGGCTGTCGTGCTCGGCGCAATGCAGGGTGCGCACCAGGGTCAGGGGGGCGCCGGCACGGTCCTGCCAAGCGAAGCGGGCATGGGTGCCGCCGACATCGGCCAGCAGGCGGGGGAACGAGGCGTACATACGGGCGTCCTTCCTCAGGCCGCGAGGCGGGCTGCGGCCGCCTGCACCACCCGCTGTTCGGTGACGGCGTCGAACAAGTGCACGTCACCGGTCGACCAGCCGAGGTGGACCCGATCGCCCACCACATGCGGCACCCGGCCCGGCACGCGGATGACCAGCTTGCCGAGCGCGGTGTCGACGAAGGCATAGCTTTCCGGCCCGGTCGGCTCGATCATGCTCAGCTCGCCGGGCAGGCCTTCGCCCGGCGCCACGAAACGCAGGGCCTCGGGCCGCAAGCCGTAGGTCAGTGTGTCGCCGCGGTGTGCGGCGAGCGCCAGCGACTGCTGCGGCGACAGCAGCAGCTCGACCCCCTGGCTGGACAGGCCGTTGCCCCGGCGCGTCGCGGCGACCATGTTCATGGCGGGCGAGCCGATGAACTCGGCCACGAAGCGGGTGGCCGGCCGGCCGTAGATCTCGTCCGGCGAACCGAATTGCTGCAGGATGCCGTCGCGCATGACGGCGATGCGGTCGCCCAGCGTCATGGCCTCGACCTGGTCGTGGGTGACGTACACGGTGGTGGTGCGGGTGCGCTGGTGCAGCAGCTTGATCTCGGCCCGCATCTCGACGCGCAGCTTGGCATCGAGGTTGGACAGCGGTTCGTCGAACAGGAACAGCGCCGGCTGGCGCGCCAGCGCCCGGCCCATGGCCACCCGCTGGCGCTGTCCACCGGACAGCTGGCCCGGCTTGCGGTCGAGCAGGTGCTCGAGCTGCAGCATGCGCGACACCTTGTCGACCGCCGCCAGCCGCTCGGCCTTGGGCACCTTGCGCATCTCGAGCGCGAACGAGATGTTCTGCGCCACCGTCATGTTCGGGTACAGGGCGTAGCTCTGGAACACCATGGCGATGTCGCGGTCCTTGGGCGGCGCATAGGTGACGTCCTGCCCGCCCAGCACGATGCTGCCGGCGCTGGGGGTGTCCAGGCCGGCGATCATCGACAGCAGGGTCGACTTGCCGCACCCGGAGGGGCCGACCAGGATCACGAACTCGCCCTCGGCGATCTCCAGGTCGATGGATTTGAGGATGTGCTGCGAGCCGTAGCTCTTTTGCACCTGGCGGATGGACAAGGCACCCATGGTGAAACGCTCCTGAATGAGAGGCGCGCCGGAGGCGCTCAACCCTTGACTGCGCCGGCCGTCAGGCCGCGCACGAAATACTTGCCCGCCACCGCGTAGACGATCAGCGTGGGCAGGCCGGCGATGAGGGCCGCCGCCATGTCCACGTTGTATTCCTTGACGCTGCTGGTGGTGTTGGCCAGGTTGTTCAGCCCGACGGTGACGGGCTTGGAATCGGCACCCGAGAACACCACGCCGAACAGGAAGTCGTTCCAGATCTGGGTGAACTGCCAGATCA
>CBIHQA010000074.1:0-11408 GCA_966211475.1 uncultured Neisseriales bacterium | reverse complement strand
TCGTAATCGGCCTTGATGTCCTCCAGCGCGCCGGACAGGCGCTGCTCGCGGGCCATCATCGACACCATCTCGACCTCGGCGCCGGCCAGGTTGCGGTTGGCCGGCAGCACGTCGAAATCGCCGCTCTCGGAGCGGTGGCGGACCTCGGCCAGTTCCGCCTCGTCGATCAGCAGGTGGTAGACGGTGCGCGGCAGGTGCAGCTTGTCGACACCGCTGCCCATGGTGGCGTTGGCCTGCGGGTCGAGGTCGACCAGCAGTACCTTGAGGCCGCGCGCGGCCAGGCCGGCCGCCAGGTTGACGGCCGTGGTGGTCTTGCCCACCCCGCCCTTTTGGTTGGTGATCGCCAGCGTCAACACAGCGCGCCCTCCAGGAAAAACCGAATTACTTTACGCCGCCGCGACCTTGCGGATGGTGACCAGGTGCCGTTCGGCATTGAGCCCCGGCACAGTCAGCGGCACCACCCGTTCGACCGAGAAACCTTCCGGCAGTTGGGCGATTTCTTCAAAGGGATAGACCCCCTTCATCGCCTCGAAGCGGCCGCCGTCTTCCAGCAGCCCTTGCGCCAGTTTGACGAATTCTGCCAGTTCCGAAAATGCCCGCGAAATGATGATGTCGAAGCGGCCGATATGCAGCTGCTCCACCCGTGCGGTGTGCACGGTGACATTCTTCAGTTGCAGTTCGATGGCGGCCTGTTGCAGGAAGGCGGTCTTCTTGTGGTTGGCGTCGACCAGGTGGATTTCCCAGTCCGGTCGGGCGATCGCCAGGATCAGGCCGGGGATGCCTCCGCCGGAGCCGACGTCGAGGATGCGCTTTGCGCCGTCGAGATGCGCCGCTACGGCCAGCGCATCCAGCAGGTGATGGGTGACCATCTGTTGCGGGTCACGTACGGCGGTGAGGTTGTGCACCGCGTTCCATTTGACCAGCAGTTGCAGGTATTCGAGCAGCAGCAGTTCCTGGGTCTTGTCGAGCGCCAGGCCTAGCGTCTTGGCGCCGTCGCTCAGTTGGGTCTTCAGCAGGTCGAGTTCCAAATCAGCTCGCATCGTATTGTTTTCCGGGCGGGGGCCCTGCGGATCGGTGGGAACCGTGCAGGATACCGGCATTTCGCCGCCCGGCTTGGACGGGTTGGCAATCAGTTTATAACGGCAAGGGCCGCTTTCCGTTCCGCCTGACCGCAGGACGTATCGGGCGAAGCGGACGCAGCCTGAGCGGGAGCTCAGGCTGTCTTGCGGTGTTCGTACTTCTTCAGGTGCACCAGCAGCAGCGAGATCGCGGCCGGCGTGACGCCGGAAATGCGGCCCGCCTGGCCGAGCGTTTCGGGCCGATGCTGGTTGAGCTTTTGCTGCACTTCCTTCGACAGGCCGCGCACGTCGTTGTAGTCGAGTTCGGCTGGCAGCTTCAGGTCGTCCAGCTGCGCCTGTTTGGCGACTTCCTCTTGCTGGCGCTCGATGTAGCCCTGGTACTTGATCTGGATTTCGACCTGTTCCTTCACTGCCGGGTCGCTGACGGCGGCGGCCGGCAGGTCGAGGCCGTCGACGGCCAGCGTGTGGACCGCGTCGTAGTCGAGCTGCGGGCGGCGCAGCAGGTCGGCCAGGGTGTATTCGCGTTCGATGGTCTGACCGAGCACCCGTTCGGCTTCCGCGGCAGCGAGGATGCGCGGGTTGACCCAGGTGGACTTCAGCCGTTCCACGTCGCGGGCGATGGCGTCGCGCTTGCGGCTGAAGGCGTCCCAGCGTTCGTCATCGACCACGCCGAGTTCGCGACCGGCTTCGGTCAGGCGCAAGTCGGCGTTGTCCTCGCGCAGCTGCAGCCGGTATTCGGCGCGGCTGGTGAACATGCGGTAGGGCTCGGTGACGCCACGGGTGACCAGGTCGTCGACCAGCACGCCGAGGTAGGCCTGGTCGCGGCGCGGGCACCAGCCGTCCTTGCCTTGCGACAGACGACCGGCGTTCAGGCCGGCCAGCAGACCTTGCGCGGCGGCTTCTTCATAGCCGGTGGTGCCGTTGATCTGGCCGGCGAAGAACAGGCCGGCGATGGCCTTGGTCTCCAGCGTGGCCTTCAGACCGCGCGGGTCGAAGTAGTCGTATTCGATGGCGTAGCCGGGGCGCAGGATGTGGGCGTTTTCCAGGCCGGGCAGGCTGTTGATGATCTGCAGCTGCACGTCGAAGGGCAGGCTGGTGGACACACCGTTCGGGTAGAACTCGTGGGTGGTCAGGCCCTCGGGCTCCAGGAACACCTGGTGGCTGTCCTTGTCCGCGAAGCGGGTGATCTTGTCCTCGATGGACGGGCAGTAGCGCGGGCCGATGCCTTCGATCACGCCGGCGTACATCGGCGAGCGATCGAGGTTGGCGCGGATCACGTCGTGCGTCTTCTGGCTGGTGTGGGTGATCCAGCAGGGCAGCTGTTGCGGATGCATATCGCGGCTGCCGAGGAAGGAGAACACCGGCGCCGGGTCGTCGCCCGGCTGTTCTTCCAGCACCGAGAAATCGATGGTGCGGCCGTCGATGCGCGGCGGGGTGCCGGTCTTGAGCCGCCCGACCGGCAGGTTCAGCTCGCGCAGCCGCGCCGACAAGGTGACCGAGGCCGGGTCGCCGGCACGGCCGGCGGTGTAGTTCTGCATGCCGACGTGGATCAGCCCACCGAGGAAGGTGCCGGCGGTCAGCACCACGGTGCTGGCCTCGAAGCGGATACCCACCTGGGTGACCACGCCGGTGACGCGGTCGCCGTCGAGCGTGAGGTCGTCCACGGCCTGCTGGAACAGTGTCAGGTTCGGCTGGTTTTCCAGGCGGCGGCGGATCGCGGCCTTGTACAGGATGCGGTCGGCCTGGGCGCGGGTGGCGCGCACCGCTGGGCCCTTCGAGCCGTTGAGCGTGCGGAACTGGATGCCGGATTCGTCCGTGGCGATGGCCATCGCGCCGCCCAGCGCGTCGACTTCCTTCACCAGGTGGCCCTTGCCGATGCCGCCGATCGACGGGTTGCAGGACATCTGACCGAGTGTCTCGATGTTGTGCGTCAGCAGCAGGGTTTCGCAGCCCATGCGCGCGGCGGCCAGCGCCGCCTCGGTGCCGGCATGGCCACCACCCACCACAATCACGTCAAACCGCTTGGGAAACAACATCTCGGGACACCTGAAGAACGCGCGAATCGAACCCGATATTGTAGGGGAAACAGGGACTTAACAAAAGGAAAACGGCTGTTTCACGTGGAACAGTCCGCTTGGCGGCGGCGCAGGTTCGGCCGCCAGAGCGCGGTTTTCAGAGCATCGCCGCGAAGGTCGGCCACATGTCGACGAACAGCTTGGCGATCAGCACCACCACCAGGCCGATGAACAGCTTGCGGATCAGTTTGCTGCCGTAGCGGATGGCGATCTGGCTGCCGATATAGGCACCGATCAGGTTGCAGGCGGCCATCGGCAGGCCGATGGTCCACAGAATGTGACCAGTGAGCCCGAACAGGATGACGGAGGCCAGGTTGGAACCCAGGTTCACCACCTTGGCGCTGGCGGAGGCATGCAGGAAGTCCCAGCCAAACACCCGCACGAAGGCGAAGATCAGGAAGGTGCCGGTGCCGGGACCGAAAAAGCCATCGTAGAGGCCGATCACTCCACCGATGGCGGCGCCGCCCAGGAGCGCATGCCGCGCGGCGAACGGCTTTGGTTCGTGCTCCTGGCCCATCTTGCGGTTGCGCAGGGTGTAGACGGCCACCGCGATCAGCAGCACCGCCACCAGCGGCCGCATCAGCTCGCGCGGGAAGATGCTGGCCAGGTAGGCCCCCAGGAAGGCCAGCCCGAAGGCGGCACCGAACGCCGCGCCGGTGATGCGCCAATCGATGTGCACGCTACGGGCGAAGCGGTGGGTGGCCATGCTGACACCGAAGCAGGACGACAGCTTGTTGGTGCCGAGCAGGGTGGCCGGCAACTCCTTGGGGTAGACGCCGAACAGTGCCGGCACCTGGATCAAACCACCACCACCGACCGCCGCGTCGATCAGGCCGGCGGTGAAGGCTGCCAGCAATATCAGGACGAAATCGGCCATCTACATCTCCAAGACCTCTCGGCAGAGAGGACACATCGAATACAGGGTACGGCGTTGCCGGAGGGGCAGGGTTTGCCCGCGCCTCGACGGGTCGACAGGCGGTCGGAAGAGGGTGCTTCCAACCGGCCTGATCCGCAGCGAAAGGGCGCTGATTGTACCGCGACTGGAGGGCTTGCGGCCTGACCTGCTGGTAGGGGCAGCCTGACCCGCCCTTCCTTGACGCCTACGCCGTTGGCTTCTATCACTCATTTGTATACCGGTCGCATGCTGCGATGCGAAGCCGGCAGCACGAAGTCATTCCTACAACAAATAACGTTGGCCTCTATCAACATGGCTTTCCCCCGTATGTTGCGCTCTGCACCGGCCTGGATCTTTCTCACCGGCATCGCCGTGGAAGGCGGTCTGTGGGCTGGCGGTTGGCTGTCCCTGCCGATGGCCGCCCTGCATCTGGTCGCACTGGCCGCCCTGCTGCTGTGGGTACGCACGCAGCGCAATCGGGCCGCCGAAGCCCACGCCTCCGCGCAGCAAACCACGCCGGACCTGGCTGCCCATTACGCGGCGGCCTGCAACGAATTGCGCGAGCAGTTGGCCCAGTGCCGGGACGATTGCGAACGGGCGATGCGGCTGGTGGTGGAAGCGGTCGATCCGCTTGCCACCAGCTTCGCGGCCATCGCCTCCGAGGCGAAGCATCAACAGGACATCGCAATGAACCTCGCCCGGGGCGGGGAGACCGATCCCGAAGAGACGGTCAGCTTCGACGATTTCGTCAAGCACACCACCGAGCTGATGGAAGTGTTCGTCGACTACATGCTGCGCAACTCGGCCATCGGGATGTCGCTGGTCGAGAGCATGGAGCGGATTTCCGCCGAGGTGTCCGGCGTGCTGCAGTTGCTGCAGCAGATCGAGGGCATCTCCAAGCAGACCAACCTGCTGGCGCTGAACGCGGCCATCGAAGCCGCCCGGGCAGGTGAAGCGGGCCGCGGCTTCGCGGTGGTGGCGGACGAGGTGCGCAAGCTGTCGCTCAACACCAGCGAGTTCAGCCAGCGCATCCGCGACAACATCCACAGCGCCGCCACGGCCGTGGAGGGGGCGGAAAGCCGCATCGCCGACTTGGTGGCCAAGGACATGAACTTCACGCTCAGCTCCAAAGCCGGCACCGAGAAAGCGATTGCCGCCATCCGCCGGCTGAATGACGCGATGACCCATTCGGTGGACCGCATGTCGGCCATCGCCCAAGTGGTGGAAGGCCACACCAACCAGGCGATCCTGTCGCTGCAGTTCCAGGATCTGGTCACTCAGAGCCTGACGCATACCGGCAACCGGCTGGGCCGCCTCACCGAAGAGACCGAGCGCATGGCCAGCCTGCCGGTCGACGACCATGCCAGTGCGGAGGCCGAGCTCACTCGCACCCTGGCCAGCCTGCAGGCCCTGCGCACTACCGAACGTCACAACCCCGTCAGCCAGGACAGCATGGCAAGCGGGGACATCGAATTCTTCTGAACCGACCCCCCAGATTCACGGAGCCCGTTGATGCCCAAGACCGTGCTGACCGTTGACGACTCCCCGTCGATCCGCCAGATGGTGACGCTCACCCTCAAGACCGCCGGCTACCAGGTGCTCGAGGCGCCGGACGGCAATGCCGGGCTGTCCACCGCCAAATCGCAAGCCATCGACCTGGTGCTGACCGACCAGAACATGCCGGGCCTCGATGGCCTGTCGCTGATCCGCGCACTGCGCGGGCTGCCGCAATACCGGGCGACGCCGATCCTGATGCTGACCACCGAAGCAAGCGACGCAATGAAGCAGCAGGGCCGCGCGGCGGGCGCCACCGGCTGGCTGGTAAAGCCCTTCGACCCGCAGAAGCTGCTCGACGTGGTGAAGAAAGTGATCGGCTAGCGCCGCCGCGCCGGCCCGCCCCACCATCGCTAGCGAACGGAGCCGCCTTGAGCCTGGACCTCTCCCAGTTCCACCGGCTGTTCTTCGAGGAGACCGCCGAGCACCTGGCCGACATGGAGACGCGGCTGCTGGAGCTCGACCTCGCCGCGCCGGCGGATGAAGACCTGAACGCGATCTTCCGTGCGGCGCACTCGATCAAGGGCGGGGCGGCCACCTTCGGCTTCCCGGACCTGGCGGAATTCACCCATGTGCTGGAGAACCTGCTCGATCAGGTCCGCAAACGCCAGCGCGCCGCCACGCGGGAACTGGTCGATGCCTGCCTGCGGGCCGGCGACGTGCTGCGGCAGATGCTGGCCGGCCATCGCGACGGCGCCGACAAGGATCTGGCCGCGGTGGAAGCGGCGCTCGACATGTTGACCCTGCTGGGAGGAGCGGCGCCCAAATCGGCAGCGCCGCCACCCGTGTTGGAAGATGGGGACGGATTTGGCTTCTTTGTTCCTTTGCCAGAAGACGCTTCCAATCTGGATATAGCTGAAGAAGGGGATGGCTTCGGCCTGTTTTTGCCACCTGCAACCGATCCCAGCATCGAAGAAGGCGACGGCTTCGGCCTATTCCTGCCGATCGACTCCCCGGTGGTGCCGGTTGCCGATACGCCTGCCGCCCCGACCGCGGCCCGCGCCAAGGCGGCCAACTCGGAAAGCAGCTCGATCCGCGTCGGGGTGGAAAAGGTCGACCAGATCATCAACCTGGTCGGCGAGCTGGTGATCACCCAGTCGATGCTCGCGCAGATCGCCGGTCAGCTCGACCCGGTGCTACACGAACGCCTGCACAACGGCGTGGCACTGCTGGAACGCAACACCCGCGAGCTGCAGGAAGCGGCGATGTCGATCCGCATGATGCCGATCTCCTTCGTGTTCAGCCGCTTCCCTCGCGTGGTGCGCGACCTGGCCGGCAAGCTCGGCAAATCGGTCAACCTGGTCACTCAGGGCGAGCACACCGAACTCGACAAGGGCCTGATCGAAAAGCTGGCCGACCCGCTAACCCACCTGGTGCGCAACAGCCTGGACCACGGCCTGGAATCGCCCGGGGCGCGGCTCGCCAAGGGCAAGCCGGAGACCGGCACCATCACCCTGTCCGCCTTCCACCAAGGTGGCGCCATCACCATCCGCGTGGCCGACGACGGCGCCGGGCTCAACCGCGAACGCATCCTGGCCAAGGCCCGCAGCGTCGGCATGAACGTGCACGACGGCCTGGCGGATGCCGACGTCTGGTCGCTGATCTTCGAACCCGGTTTTTCCACCGCCGAACAGGTGACCGATGTGTCCGGCCGCGGTGTCGGCATGGACGTGGTCCGCCGCAACATCGAAGGGCTGGGCGGCCGCATCGAGATCGATACCCAGCCCGACCAGGGCACGGCGGTGACCATCCGCCTGCCGCTGACGCTCGCCATCCTCGACGGCATGACGGTGCGGGTGGGCAACGAGGTCTATGTGATCCCGCTGGCCTTCATCGTGGAGTCCCTGCAGCCGCGCCGCGAGGCGATCAACACCATCGCCGGCCGTGGCCGGGTGATCCACGTGCGCGACGACTACCTGCCGCTGGTGACCTTGGGCGAGGTGTTCCGCACCGATGACTGCCTGCGCGACCCCGAGGCCGGTCTGGTGATCATCCTGGAGTCGGCCGGCGGCCGCGCCGCGCTGCTGGTGGACGATCTGCTCGGCCAGCAGCAGGTGGTGATCAAGAGCCTGGAAGCCAACTACCGCAAGGTGCCCGGCGTATCGGGCGCCACCATCATGGGCGACGGCCGCGTCGCGCTGATCCTGGACGTGGAAACCCTGGTGAAGCTCAGCCAGCAGGACAGCCGCGCCGCCACGCCGCAACCCACCCCGCAGCCGAGCTGAATCGAGAGCGACGATGGACACCGCCCCCCCCTCCGGCACGAGCGCCGCCCGCGAATACCTGGTCTTCACCCTGGGCCAGGAGGAGTACGGCATCGACATCCTCAAGGTGCAGGAGATCCGCGGTTACGACGCGGTCACCGCCATCGCCAACACGCCCGCCTTCATCAAGGGCGTGATCAACCTGCGCGGCACCATCGTCCCCATCGTCGACCTGCGCATCAAGTTCAGCCTGGGCCGCGCCGAATACGACCCCTTCACCGTGGTGATCATCCTCAACGTCGCGCACCGGGTGATCGGCATCGTGGTCGACGGCGTGTCCGACGTGATCACCCTGCCGGCCGAACAGATCCGCCCCGCGCCGGAGTTCGGCGGCACGCTCGACACCGAATACATCCAGGGCCTCGGCACGCTGGACGACCGCATGATCATCATGGCCGACATCGAAAGACTGATGACCAGCCGCGAGATGGAACTGATCGACCATTCCGCCCAACCCGCCTGAGCCCGCGGAACCGCATCGCCACGGAGAACCACCATGTCCTTGTCCAATCTCTCGGTACGCGCCCGCCTGCTGGCCGGCTTCGGCGTGATGATCGCGCTGCTGATCGCATCGGCCGTCTTCACCCGCATGGGCGTCGGCACGATGCGAGACAACATGCACCAGATCACCGAAGACCACTTCCCGCGGTCGGTCTGGGCCAACGACATCATCGACAACATCAACCAGATCGCCCGGTCGATGCGCACCATGCTGCTGGCGGAAGACCCGAAAATGGCCGCCGACGAGCGCCAGAACATCCTCAACGCGCGGGAAACCATCGCCGACCGGCTCAAGCGCTTCGATGCCGATACCGATCTGTCGGCGGATGAGCGTCGGCTGCTCGGCGATGTGAAGACCGCCCGCGAGCGCTTCGTCCAGGACTGGGGCCAGTTCGTGAAGCTGTTCGACGCCGGCGACCGTGAAGGTGCCCGCCGTCAACTGCTGGAGCACACCCGCGAATCGCAACTCGCCTACATGACGGCCGTGAACACGCTCATCAAGTACGAAAGCAATGCCGTGGACGAGGCCGGCAAGGCGCTCGAAGCCACCGCCACGCGGACCGATACGGTAAACACCGTCGTCGCCGTTGTCGCCATCCTGGTCGGCCTGCTGCTCGCCTGGGCGGTCACTCGCAGCATCCTGCGCGCCCTGGGCGGCGAACTCGCGGTGGCCACCGGCGCGGTGCAGCGCATCGCTAGCGGCGACCTGGAGCAGACCGTGCCGGTGGCGGCCGGCGACCAGGACAGTCTGCTGTTCCACCTGCGCCACATGCAGGGCCAGTTACGCGAAGCCTCCATCCGCGCCGTCGAGAACGCCCGCATCCGCCAGGCACTCGACAACGTCTCCTCCAACGTCATGATCGCCGACACCAGCCGCACCATCGTCTACATGAACCGCGCGGTGGCCGACATGCTGATGCGCGCCGAATCCGACATCCGCCGCGATCTGCCGCAGTTCAACGTGCAGGGCCTGATGGGCGCTTCCATCGATACCTTCCACAAGAACCCCGCTCACCAATCGAATCTGCTGGCCAACCTGCAGTCGACCTATAAGGCGCGCATCAAGGTCGGCGGCCGCACCTTCTCGCTGATCGCCAACCCGGTGTTCAACGAGCAGCGCGAGCGCCTCGGTAGCGTGGTGGAGTGGAACGACATGACGCGCGAGGTGGCGATCGAGCAGGAGGTCGCCGACATCATCGCCGCCGCCGCCCGTGGCGACTTTGCCAAGCGCATCGCGCTCGACGGCAAGGATGGTTTCTTCCTCACCCTCGGCGAGGGGGTGAACCGGCTGATGGACACCACCGACCGGGGTCTGGCGGACATCGCCCGGGTGTTCGACGCGCTGGCCCGTGGCGACCTCACCCAGCGTATCGAGCATGACTACGAAGGCACCTTCGGCAAACTGAAGGACGACAGCAACGCCACCGTCGGCAAGCTCACCGAGATCATCGGTCAGATCAAGGAAGCCACCGACACCATCCACACCGCGTCCGCCGAGATCGCCGCCGGCAACCAGAACCTCAGCCAGCGTACCGAGGAACAGGCCGCCAGCCTGGAGCAGACCGCCAGCAGCATGGAACAGCTCACCAGCACCGTGAAGCAGAATGCCGAGAACGCAAGGGAAGCCAATCAACTGGCACGCGGCGCATCCGACATCGCGGTGAAGGGGGGCCAGGTGGTGGGCGAGGTGGTCACCACCATGCAGGACATCAATGCGTCGGCGAAGAAGATCGTCGACATCATCAGCGTGATCGACGGCATCGCCTTCCAGACCAATATCCTGGCGCTCAACGCGGCGGTGGAAGCCGCGCGCGCCGGTGAACAGGGCCGGGGATTCGCGGTGGTGGCGAGCGAGGTCAGAAGCCTCGCCCAGCGCTCGGCAGGTGCCGCCAAGGAGATCAAATCGCTGATCAACGATTCGGTCGACAAGGTCGAGAGCGGCGCGCGGCTGGTGGACGAAGCCGGGCAGACCATGCAGGAGATCGTCGGGGCGGTGCAGAACGTCACCCGCATCATGGCGGAGATCTCCTCGGCCAGCGCCGAGCAGAGCAGTGGCATTGAGCAGGTGAACACCACGGTGACCCAGCTCGACGACATGACGCAGCAGAATGCGGCGTTGGTGGAGGAGGCGGCGGCGGCGGCCGAGAGTCTGCAGGATCAGGCGCAGACACTCTCCATTTCTGTCGGCGTCTTCCGCATGGACCATGGTTCCAGCAACCAACCCATCGTGCTGCAAGGCGCCCGCCCGAAGCCGGTCCCGGTGGCCGCCAGCCATGCGCCCGCCCACAAGGCATCGGGCAACGGCCGCCGCCCCGCCCTGCACGCGCCGAAGGATGGGGACGGAGAGTGGTCCGAATTCTAACGCTCGCCTGACCTACCGGCCCGCCCCTCGCCCCGCAAGACGGGACAGCGGCGGGCCATCCTCAGCCCGGGAGCAACCATGCACACAACGCTGCTGGACCGACTGACGGTATCCCGTAAATTCGCCATCCTCGGGCTGATGATGGTCGCGCTGGTGGGGCCGCCGCTCTACCTCTATGTGTCCGAGGTCAACAAGAATATCGATTTCTCGGCGACCGAAACCGACGGCTTCGCCCCGGCGCAGGCCACGCTCACGCTGCTGCAGGGGGTGCAGAAGCACCGCGCACTGTCCGCCGCCTTGCTGGGCAACGGCCAGATGGCCGAGCAGGAGGCCGCCAAGAAAGCCGAGATCGACACCCAGCTGGATCAGGTCGCCCGGCTGCTCGACGACGGCGCCGCCGACACCCGTGCACTGCTCGAACCGATCCGCAGCGACTGGGCCAGCCTGGCGGGCGCCGTCGCCGCCCACAACCTCAGCCCGGAAGACAGCTACCAGCGGCACAGCGCGCTGTGCGCCCAATTGCTACTGCTGGTCGAGCATGTGGCCGACAAATACGGCCTGTCGCTCGACCCGGATGGCGACGCCTACTATGTGATGCGCACCGTGTTCTTCGATACCCCGGCGCTGGCCGAATCGCTGGGCCAGGTGCGCGCCAAGGGCGCCGCCTTCCTGGCCCGC